>CAYNGG010000016.1:17923-21839 GCA_964396575.1 uncultured Desulfobacteraceae bacterium
ATGACCGAAACCGCCCACATTCAGGACATCGCCGAATCCCTCAGCCTGCCCGCCACCCAAATCCGGGCGGTTGCCGACCTGATCGACGAGGGGGCCACCATTCCATTCATTGCCCGATACCGGAAGGAGCGCACCGGTAGTTTAGACGAGGTCGCCGTCACGGCAATCCGGGACCGGCTCCGCCGTCTCGCCGAGCTCGATGCCCGGAAAGCGGCCATCCTTAAATCCCTCGATACCCACGGCCATCTCACCGATGAGCTGGGCGAGCGGGTCCGGACGGTTTCCACCCTGGCCGCCCTTGAGGACCTCTACCTGCCCTACCGTCCCAAACGCCGGACCCGGGGGGCCACCGCCCGGGAGCGGGGCCTTGGGCCCCTGGCCGACCTTCTCTCCGCTCAGGCCGGCATCGACCCGGAAGCCGAGGCCGAGGTTTTTGTCGATCCGGGAGCAGGCGTGGCCACCCCGGCCGATGCCCTGGCCGGGGCCCGGGATATCATTGCCGAGCGGGTCAACGAAGACGAGGCGGCCCGGGCCGAGATCCGGGATCTCTTCACCCGTCAGGGGGCCATCCGGAGCACGGTGATCCCCGGCCGGGAAGCGGATGGAGCCAAGTACCGGGATTATTTCGACTGGTCGGAGCCGGTTGCCACCGCCCCATCCCACCGGATTCTCGCCATGCGGCGGGCCGAGGCGGAGGATGTCCTCAGCGTTACCATCGCTCCGCCCGAAGAGACGGCTCTAGGCCGGCTGACCGCCCGGTTCGTGAGGGGAACGGGCGCGGACGCGGATCAGGTCCGGACCGCCGTTCACGACGCCTATCGCCGGCTTCTCTGTCGGTCCATGGAGACCGAAATCCGGCTGGCCGCCAAGGAGCGGGCCGATGCCGAGGCGATCCGGGTCTTTTCCGAAAACCTCCGCCAGCTCCTCTTGGCCCCGCCCCTGGGGGCCAAACGGGTGATGGGGATTGATCCGGGGTTCCGAACCGGCTGCAAGGTGGTCTGCCTTGACCGGCAGGGAAAGCTCCTCGCCCATGAGACGGTTTACCTCCATCAGCCCGACCGGGCAGCGGACCGGCTCCGGAAGCTGGCTCATGCCCATGAGATCGAGGCGGTGGCGGTGGGAAACGGGACCGCCGGGCGCGAGACGGAACAGTTTGTCCGATCCGCCATCCCGTCGTCCATCCCGGTGGTGGCGGTCAATGAAAGCGGCGCATCGATCTACTCGGCCTCGGAAGCGGCGAGGGCCGAGTTTCCGGACCTTGATCTCACCGTCCGGGGCGCCGTCTCCATTGGCCGCCGACTCATGGACCCCCTGTCGGAGCTGGTCAAGATCGACCCCAAATCCATCGGGGTCGGGCAGTATCAGCACGATGTGGACGGGCGAGCCATGAAAGCGGCTCTGGATGACGTGGTGGTCAGTTGTGTCAATGGCGTGGGAGTGGACGTCAACCGGGCATCCGTCGAGCTGCTCACCTACGTTTCGGGACTCGGGCCCCAACTGGCC
The DNA here is from genome assembly GCA_964396575.1 of uncultured Desulfobacteraceae bacterium. Taxonomy (GTDB): domain Bacteria; phylum Desulfobacterota; class Desulfobacteria; order Desulfobacterales; family JAABSP01; genus CAYNGG01. The sequence continues at coordinate 19,427 of CAYNGG010000016.1, forward strand.
CGGAACATCGTGGCTCACCGCAATGACCACGGCCCCTTCAACTCCCGGTCCAAGCTGTTGACGGTCCACCGGCTCGGCCCGAAGGCATTTGAGCAATCCGCCGGATTTCTTCGGATTGCCGACGGGGCGAACCCGCTGGATGCCAGCGCGGTTCACCCGGAACGCTATCCGGTGGTTGACGCCATGGCCGGGGCTCTCGACTGCACGGTGGCCGATTTGATAAAAGACGCCGCCTTGCGGGGCCGAATCCGGCTCGAGGACTACGTGACCGACTCGGTTGGACTCCCCACTCTGAAGGACATCCTGGCTGAGCTGGCCCGACCGGGCCGGGACCCTCGGGACCGATTTTCCCCGGTTACCTTTGACGCCGGCGTCCAGTCCATGGATGATTTGGAAGCCGGGATGACCCTGCCGGGGGTGGTGACCAACATTACGGCCTTTGGGGCCTTCGTGGACGTGGGGGTCCATCAGGACGGGCTGGTCCATGTCAGCGAGCTGGCCGACCGGTTTGTGGAGGACCCGGCCGAGGTGGTCCGGGTCCATCAGGCCGTCCGGGTCACCGTCCTGTCGGTGGACCTCGACCGGAAACGGATCGCGCTGTCCATGAAGACGAATCCGGGAGCCCGCCAGGGCCGGCCGTCCGGCGAAAAAACGCCCCCCGACCGGAATGGGGGGGATCGGCCGAAATCCCACCGGAAATCCCGGAAGCAGGGGGGCGTTTGATTTTTGATTTTAGATTGAGGACTGAGGTTTGATTTTTAATTTTTGATTTTAGAAGGAGTAAGCTCATGCGCGCCGCCGTCCAGCGGGTCAGCGAAAGCGAGGTCACCGTCGATGGCGAGTCCGTCGGGCGGATCGGCCGGGGGCTGATGGTCCTTTTGGGGGTGGCCGGAGGAGATACCGAGACCGAGGTCCGGTTCCTTGCCGACAAAATCCCCCGCCTGCGCATCTTCGAGGATGACGGCGGCAAGATGAACCGGTCATTGCTTGACGTGGGCGGCGGGATGCTGGTGGTCTCTCAGTTCACCCTCCTGGCCGACTGCCGGAAGGGCCGACGCCCATCCTTTGTCCAGGCCGCCCAACCGGAAACGGCCAATGCCCTCTATGAGGACTTTGTGCGCCGGGTCCGGGAGCTGGGCATTCACGTGGAAACCGGGCAATTCGGCGCCATGATGGCCGTCTCCCTGGTCAACGACGGCCCCGTCACCCTGATTCTGGAGAGTCCATGAACCCGATCCGACGCCTCAGCTTGTGGGGGATTCTTCTGAGCATCGGGCTGGCTCTATCCGTTCCGGCCGGCCGGGCCGCCGATCCCTGGTCAAGGGTCAGGGCGCGGATCGGCCCGCGGGATGCCATCCTGGTGACTCACCCGGACGGGCGGGTTATTTGTGAAAAGCACGCCGACGGGCTCCGGGTCCCGGCATCCACCCTCAAGCTCCTCACCGCGCTGGTGGCTCTGAAGCACCTGGGAGCGGACTACCGGTTTCCCACCGATTTCTATCTCGACCCTTCCGGGAACCTGATCGTCAAGGGCTACGGGGACCCCCTGCTGATCTCCGAGGTTCTGGCGGATCTGGCCCGATCCCTGGCCGAGGCCGCCGGAGACTCGAAGGAGACCGGCGTCGAGGATATCGTCCTGGACAATACCCATTTCGCCCCCGTCAAGATCCCCGGGGTAACCACCACGTTGAACCCTTACGACGCTCCCAACGGGGCTCTCTGCGCCAACTTCAACACGGTTGTCTTTGCCCGAAGGGGGACCACGTTTGTCAGCGGCGAGCCCCAGACCCCGCTTTTGCCGGTGGTCCTCCACCGGGTCCGGCGAGCGGGCGGGCGGTCCGGCCGGGTCATCCTTTCCCAGGAAAACGAGGAGACCACCCACTACGCCGGGCACCTTCTCCGGCATTTCCTCGAGGCCTCCGGCATCCGGGTCCGGGGAGAAATCCGGCTGGGGGCCGTCAACCTGACGCGGGATCGCCACCTCTTCCGCCACCTGTCGCCATTCACGCTCACCGACGTCATTGAAAAACTTATGGCCCACTCCAACAACTTCATCGCCAACCAGATTTTGGTGGCGGCCGGCATCGCGGCCGAAGGGCCGCCGGGAACCCTCGACAAGGGGGTCCGGACGGCGACGGCATACGCCCGTCAGGAGCTCGGGATCGCCCCCCATGGACTGAAGCTGGCCGAAGGCTCCGGGATTTCCCGGGACAACCGGATATCGGCCCGGGCCACCATCCGGATTCTAAACGCCTTTGCCCCCTACCGGAGTCTGCTCAAAACATCGGGGCCGGAGTGTTACAAAAGCGGCACGCTTTCGGGAATCAGCACCCGGGCGGGGTATATCCGCTCGGCTGAGGGAACCCTTTACCGGTACGCCATCTTTTTCAATTCGCCCGGAAAGTCGGCCGAG
>CAYNGG010000017.1:0-20872 GCA_964396575.1 uncultured Desulfobacteraceae bacterium
GGCCTTGTCATCTCCGGCGGATGCGACAATGACATGATCGGCGGCTCCCTTGCCATCGGTAATATAAACAACGGTACTCCGCCCATCGATGATCTTTTAATTGGTGCTCCGGATTCCAATGTGTGTGGTAATAACCAAGATGGGATCGGAAAGGTCGATGTCCTTTGGGGCCGAACCGACTGGCCTTCGAGCTGGGATCTCAGCAGTATCTTGGGGCGTGGATCCGATTTGCAGTTTTCGTGGGGGGGAGGTTACGACCGCATCGGCATCTATACCGGAAAAACGCTGCTCGTCGAGGACGTAAACAACGATGGCATCGGAGATGTGGTCATTGGGACGCCCGGGGCATCCACCGATCCGCAGGACCTGGGATGCGGTTTGATCTCCGTCGTTTATGGAAGCAGCCTGCTCGACGGCGATTATGACTTGAGCTCAGACGCCGACATCATGATCACCGCCCCCACCGGCGCTGATATTCTGTCCAACGGTCAGATGGGATCGAGCATCGCCGTGGGCCATTTCAACGGCTCGGGGAAACCGGATATGGTCGTGGGCGCACCCAAGGGGAAAAATCTCAGCGGCAATTTCACCGCTGGATGGTGCGGGGTCTTGTTCGATGTAACGAGTAAAACCGGACTTTCATACGTCATCAACGGGTTAAAGGTGTTAACAGGACTGGCTGCTCCCATTTACGATAAAACCGGAGATGCAATCGTCACGATGGCTGATATCATATTGGAGCTACAAGCCATAGCTAATTAAAACTCAATCGTCCAGGCGGAGTCGTTGTCAATCCAAATCCAGCGGCTCCGCCAAGGGCGATCCTCCATCAATTCTAATCTTTTTTTACCTTGCGGGACCCGAAGGCGGCCGGTTTTCAGCGAACAAATCCCTCGGGTCCCCCCCCACCTCACTCACCCCAACCCCGCCAGCTCCGGCACCGGGTTTTCCGGCGGGAGCCCTTCCAGGACGGCCCGGACGTTTCGGGCGGCCATGACGGCCATTTTGTCCCTGGCCTCGACGGTGGCCGATCCGATGTGGGGCAGCAGCACGACGTTGTCAAACCGGAAGAGGGCCGCCGTGATTTCCGGCTCACGCTCATAGACGTCGAGCCCGGCCCCCTTGATCCGGCCCGAATCCAGCGCCTCCACCAGGGCCGATTCATCGACGAGATCCCCCCGAGCGGTGTTGATAAGGTAAGCTCCCGGCTTCATTCGGGAGAAGGCCGTCGCGTTGATGATATGGCGGGTCTCGGGGGTGGCCGGGGCATGGAGGCTGATCACGTCGGCGGTTTCGAACAGCTCATCGAGCCGGACATAAGTGGCGCACAAGGCTTTTTCCACATCTCCGGACACCGGGCGTCGGTTGTAATAGAGAATCCGCATCCCGAAGGCTTGGCATTTGGCGGCCATGTCCCGGCCGATCCGACCCATGCCAATGATCCCGAGGGTCCGGCCGGCCAGCTCGTCGCCCCGGAGCAGCAACGGGTCCCACCCCGTGAATCTCCCTTCCCGAGTGAACCGCTCGGCTTCCCGAATCCGGCGGGTCAGGGTGATCAGCAGGGCAAAGGCGATTTCAGCGGTGGCGGCGGTGAGCACTCCGGGCGTGTGAGTCACCTTCACCCCGGCCCGCCGGGCCGCCTCCACATCGATGTTGTCATACCCCACCGCATAGTTGGCGATCACCTTCAGATCCGGCACCGCTGACAGGATTGCCTCATCGATCCGGTCACAGAGGAGGGTGACGGCGGCCGCGCACCCGGTCAGAGCCCGGATGAGATCCTCGGGGGCCAGAGGGCGGCTGTCCGGGTGGACGGTGACCTCGTATCGGGCGCGGAGCATGTCGATGCCGATCTCGGGGATGGGGTGGGCGACGAAGACTTCAGGACGCATGGGACCTCCTTTCGGATGGGCATTCCGGTCTCCGCTACGGCGGGACCGGACGCCAAAAACGATTTTCAGCCGCCATTTAACCCCATCGGCGGGCTGAAATCAAGGTCCGGGCGCCTTGACACCGAGGCTGCCTTCGTCGTACATATCGAAAGAACCTCAGCGCGGAAAGGTGGCAACCTTGAAGATTCGCATTCTTTATGACAACACGGCCGCCGAACCGGCCCTTCGGGCGGATTGGGGATTTTCCTGCCTGGTGGAAACGGAGGCGGGAACGCTGCTCTTCGACACGGGGGCTGACGGGGCGATCCTGATGGAAAACATCCGGAAAATGGCGATTGATCCCCGGCAGGTTGACGCGGTGGTGATCTCCCATGCCCACTTCGACCACATCGGCGGGCTGGCCGCGTTTCTCCGGACCCACCCCGCGCCGGTCTATCTCCCTCCGAATGCGCCGGCGGCCAAAGGGGCATCTGAGGAGATCCGGGTGACGACAGGCGGGCCGATCCGGCAAGATGTTTATACCACCGGACCGCTGGCCGGGATCGAGCAATCGCTTTACATCCGGGATGGGGATCGGGGCGTCCTGGTGGTGGGGTGTGCTCATCCGGGTCTCCCGGCCATTTTCGAAGCGGTCCGGGGGGTGGGGCCGGTAACCCACATCATCGGCGGGCTCCACGAGTTCGCGGCCTTTGCCCTGCTGGAGGGCATCACCCTCATCTGCCCAACTCACTGTACCTTTTTCAAATCTCAGATCCGGTCAATCTTCCCCGATGCTTACATCGAGGGCGGGGCGGGCCGGATTATCGACATCGGCTCCTGATCCGGAGGGATTCCCATGGCAGGTCTATTCATTCGATGGCTGATTCTCACCCTTGCCGTTCTGTTGGCGGCCTATCTTCTGGACGGCATCCACGTGGCCGGCTTCGGGTCGGCCCTGCTCTCGGCGGCGCTGCTCTCATTTCTGAACGCCGTTTTCCGCCCGATCCTGCTGATCCTCACTCTGCCGTTGACCGTCCTCTCCCTGGGGCTCTTCACCTTTGTGATCAACGCCCTGCTGCTCATGATGGTCTCCGGCGTGGTCGGCGGGTTGACGGTGACCGGATTCGGCGCGGCCTTTGTCGGGTCGCTGATCATCAGCACGGTGAGCTTCCTGCTGAACCTGTTTGTCAACGACCGGGGGAAATTCGCCGTGGTGGACGTCCGCTACTACAGCGGGCGGGATCGCTTGGAATAAGGGCGCCAAGCCGTCATTACGGACCGGCCGGCCGAGCAAAAAGCCCCCGCACCGCGGGGTCTCTCGGTACGGGGGCCTTGGGAAGCCGTCAGCGGAGGCTCCGGCGTCAGGGCTCAGCCGCCCGAAACCGGTCTCCCGTCGTAATGTTGCGCTGGGACCGAGTGATGATGACGGTGGCGCTGTTCGGCTCGGCGCGCAGCACCAGCAGCGTTCCGAAATCCACCGGCGGGAGGGTCACGGCGCGGGTGTCATCGGGGTTCACCAGAGCCCGGTTCTGCTCATAGATAATGTAACGCTGCCCCGGCTGAACACCGTTTTCGGCCCCCTGATCGATAAAGGCCAGCGAATGCTCGCCCATGATGGTCGAATTCTCCTCAGGGGCGAGGATCTTCCCTTTCAGGCCGGACCGGCTCTCGGTAAAGACGATTTTGGGGGATCGCTCGGTATAGGGAATGAGTTGGTCGTTGACGCGGATGGTCCGATAGGATTGCCGGATAACCCCCATGGCGTAGCGGTCTTCGTCCCGGGTGACCTCCACCCGCCCGGTGAAATAATGCTGGGTCCATTCCCCCCCGTCTTCAGGAACCCGCGGCCGGAGGGTCCGATAGACGGTGTAGTATTTTCCCACGACCAGGGGAATCGTACCGATCTTCCCGATATAGACCGTATCCCCCTTGCTGATCATCTCCTTATCCTCTAACACCTTGAAAATGGTCCCATGGGGCTTGACCGCCCGCCGGCGGATGAACCCCACCTGGTCGATGGGGGTGTAGAGGAATTGCGTCAGCCCGGCATCGCCATAGAGGTCCATGTCGAAGCCGGCCGTCGGCGCGGTCCCGGCCGCTTGACCATCTCCGGACACCTCGGGCGCGCCGGCCACTTCGGTTTCGGAGGGAGCGATCTCGGGTGGAACGGCCGGATAAGTCGGCGATGGCGGAGGGGCCATATCCGCCTTCCGCCGCAGCTTGATCCGCTGCCCGGGGTAAATCAGATGGGGATTGGTGATGGGCGTCTCGCTGTTGTACTCCCAGAGGGACGGCCACTCATAGGGCGAATCGAGGAAGCGCCTCGACAGGTCCCAGAGCGTGTCCCCTTTCTGGATGGTGTAGTAGGCATCCCCGTTATCTTCGATCAGGACGCCCGGCATGGGCGGACCGGACATCGGCGGCGGCTCGTCAAATGATTCCTGGGCCGGAGCGCTCGCGCCGGCCATGACACTAGCGGTCAGCATACAGGAAATGATAAGGGCTCGGTACACGGGCATCGGTCTCCCCCCAACTGGATCGTTCGGGTCAATGATGAAAGATTGCCATCATATTCGCTGATTACTCCGTTTTCGGGGATGTTGTCAAGCTTCCGGTCATAAAAAAAACCCCCCGCCCGCCGCGGTAGGCCGCGGAAGGCAGGGGGTTTTATAGCTATCCGGTAACCGACATGAGATGGCTATCGGTCGGTAAGCCGAGCTCGGTGGCGGGTTACATCATTCCGCCCATGCCACCCATGCCGCCCATTCCGCCCATACCGCCGCCGCCGGCCATGCCCGCATCCTGCTTCTCCTCGGGCTTGTCGGCGATCATGGCCTCAGTTGTGAGCATGATGGAAGCCACACTGCCGGCGTTCTGGAGGGCAAACCGAACCACCTTGGCCGGATCGATGACACCCGCGGAGATGAGGTCTTCATAAATACCGGTTTCGGCGTTATACCCAAAGGGACCCTCGTTTTCCTTGACCTTGGCGATGACCACGGAGCCCTCGGACCCGGCGTTGTTGACGATCTGACGCAACGGCTCTTCCATCGCCCGCATGACCACCTTGACGCCGCGGCCTTCTTCACCGGGAATATCGAGCTTCTCCAGGGCCTTGATGCAGCGAACCAGGGCCACGCCGCCGCCGGGGACAATCCCCTCTTCCACCGCGGCGCGAGTGGCGTTGAGCGCGTCCTCGACCCGGGCCTTTTTCTCCTTCATCTCGGTCTCGGTGGCCGCGCCGACGTTGATCACCGCCACGCCGCCGATCAGCTTGGCCAGGCGCTCCTGGAGCTTCTCCCGGTCATAATCGGAGGTGGTCTCCTCGATCTGAGCCCGGATCTGCTTGACCCGGCCTTCCAGCGCACTCCGCTCCCCGGCGCCGTCAACGATGGTGGTGTTGTCCTTGTCCACCGTGACCCGCTTGGCCTTGCCCAGGTCGTTCAGGGTCATGCTCTCGAGCTTCAGGCCCAGGTCCTCGGAAACCACCTGGCCGCCGGTTAGAATGGCGATGTCCTCGAGCATGGCCTTCCGGCGGTCGCCAAAGCCGGGGGCCTTGGCGGCGGCCACCTGGATGGTCCCGCGGAGCTTGTTGACCACCAGAGTGGCCAGGGCCTCGCCGTCCACGTCCTCCGCGATGATCATCAGGGGCTTGCCCATCTTGGCGGTCTGCTCCAGAATCGGGAGCAAATCCTTCATGCTGCTGATTTTCTTCTCATGGATGAGGATGTAGGGGTCTTCCAGGGAAGTGACCATCTTCTCGGGGTCGGTCACGAAATAAGGGGAAAGGTAACCGCGGTCAAACTGCATGCCTTCCACCACATCGAGGGTGGTCTCCATGCCCTTGGCCTCTTCCACGGTGATGACGCCTTCCTTGCCGACCTTGTTCATGGCCTCGGCGATGATGTTGCCGATGGTCTCGTCGTTGTTGGCGGAGATGGTACCCACCTGGGCGATCTCCCGCTGGTCCTTGGTCGGCTTGCTGATGGCGCGGAGCTCCGTAACGGCGGCCTCGACGGCCTTGTCGATCCCCCGCTTGATAGCCATGGGGTTGTGGCCGGCGGTCACCAGCTTGAGCCCCTCTTCGTAGATGGATCGGGCGAGGACGGTGGCGGTGGTGGTGCCGTCGCCGGCCATGTCGCTGGTCTTGCTGGCAACTTCCTTGACCATCTGAACGCCCATGTTCTCGAACTTGTCCTCTACCTCGATCTCCTTGGCCACGGTCACGCCGTCCTTGGTGACCGTGGGGGCGCCCCAGGACTTGTCGATCACCACATTCCGACCCTTGGGGCCGAGGGTAACCACGACGGCATCCGCAAGGATTCTAACGCCGTTGAGCATCAGCTCGCGAGCTTTTTGATCGTATTTGATCTGCTTGGCCATGTCATTTCCTCCATATCGTTACAATCAATTTCCAATGATTGTCATTTAGCTCAAATAGAGCCTGCTTTCGATCAGCGCTGATCCGGTCTTTACTCGATGACACCCAGAACGTCGTCCTCGCGCATGATCAGGTACTCCTCGCCTTCGATCTTCACCTCGGTACCGGCGTACTTTCCGAACAGAATCCTGTCGCCCACCTTGATCTCCATGGTGATCCGCTTGCCGTCATCAGCGACCTTTCCGCTGCCCACCGCGATCACCTTCCCCTCGGCCGGCTTCTCCTTGGCCGTGTCCGGAATGATGATACCGCCCTTGGTGGTCTTTTCCTCCTCAACGCGCTGTACCAGAATCCGATCCTGCAAAGGTTTCAAATTCATCTTACACAATCTCCTTTTTCCAATGTTCTTAAAGTCTAAGGGTTGTTCTAAATTAGTGCCTACCTATAGCGTGATCCTTGTTTACCGTTATTCCGCTTTGGTTTCCGGGAAATGGCGAGCGTCAAGCGGGACGACCGGCCGGAGCTCTTGGAAATCTAACGCCCGGAGCTAGACGGAGCTGTCGGCACTCTTGGTGGCCGAGCCGCTGTCCGATGAGCCGGTCGAAGCGGATTCCGACTTCCCGTCGGTCTTTCGATCGGCCGTCTTGCTCGCGGCCTGTTGCGATTTGCCGCCGTATCCGTCGGCATACCAGCCGGCGCCCTTGAGATGAAAGCTGCTCTGGGAGATGAGCTTGTGAAGCCGCCCCTTACAGTGGGAGCACTGCGTTAGCGGGGCATCGGTCATGGATTGAAAGGCCTCCTTAACGCGGCCGCAATCGGTGCATTCGTACTCATAGATCGGCATTGTCCAAAACCCTCCCGATTCATGTAAAGTCTCGCAACTGTTGGTGATTCATTGAATCACCGATCCCGCTGTACACCAGAAATATAGCGCCTGATTGACGCTTGTCAAGCAAGGGGGCATGAAATTTTTTACCGCTGGAAGAATTCGATGATCAGCTCAGCCGGTCGAGGGGTGCGCGCCACTGATTGTAAAAGTCGAAAACGGCGTCTAGTCCCGGCAGCGACAGGGGCTGGAGAACCTGATGGGTCCAGGCGTGAACCCGGGCCTCTTCGGCCAGACGTTCATCCTCAGTGGCGTCGAAGCTCTGGAGAAACCGGGAAAAGCGGACAATGTGAATCAGCTCATGAGCGATGATATAGAGGCTGAATGGCCCCAGGGACAGGGCGGGGAAATGGCGGACGGCGTCGAGGATAGCGTGGTCCTGAAGACAGATCTTGTAGAAATCGTAGCTCTCGGATCCGAGCTGGCTGCCCCGGCGCTTGCCCTCGTAGCGGATCACCTGAGCAAAAGGGCCATCCACGATCTCGTCACCGATCAGATCAACCAGGGTCTTGACGTCATACCGGATTCGAAGCCACTGGTTGACCGACATCTTATAGTGGTTGCTGACCACCTCCTCGGCCATTGCCACCGACTGATTGACAATCTGGAGCTGGTCCGGTCCGAATTGGGACGGGGCGGCGGTCATGGGAAAGGATGTCCAATCGCCGATGGGATCTCAAAAGGGTTGCCAAAGGAACGCATCTGAATTATACTCTTATGGATATTATGTTGACGGAGAGGAGGTGATCCATTGGGCAGCGTTATCAAGAAACGTCGGAAAAAAATGAGACGTCACAAGCATCGCAAGCTGCTTGCGCGCACTCGGCATCAGCGTCGGAAGGGCAAGTAACCGAAGAATGCCTGGATGCGCGTTTCGGATACAGAAAAAGCACCCGCGGTCTCGGCCAGGTGCTTTTTCTGTTCCCCCCGTTGGCCATCCCCGTCAGGGTTGGTCGTATCCCTTCAGGTACTTGAAAAACTCGGAGTCGGTGGACAGGATCACGTCGCTGCTCGTGTCAAGAGACTCGACGTAGATCTCGAGGGTCTTGGTGAAGGAGTAGAGCTCGGGATCGAGCCCGTAGGCATCGGCATAGATCCGGGTGGCCTCCGCGTCGGCCTCTCCCTTGATCTCCTGAGCGGTTCGATAGGCCTGTGAGGTAATCCGCTTGAGATCCTTGTCCTTTTCACCGAGGATCTCGCTCGCCTCTCCCCGGCCCTCGGACCGGAACTTTTCCGCGATCTGCTCCCGTTCGGCGATCATCCGGGCGTAAACCGAATCCCGGACATCTTCCACATAGTTGACCCGCTTGATCTTCACGTCCACCAGCTCGATGCCGAACTTGTCGAGCTTGGGCTGGGCCTGCTTGAGAATCCCCTGGGTGATCTTCTCCCGGCCGACCTTGATGCTGTAATCGGCGCTCTGATCCTTTTTCTTGGGCATCACCTCATCCATCTCGATTTTGGTGCCGGAGATGTCCAGCTCCATATCCAGCTCCCGGTTGCTCTTCCGGACGGTCTCAATGAGATGGTAGGAGGTGATGAAGTTCCGGACGGCCGGATCGATGATGTCGTCGAGCCGGCTCATGCCTCCAAGCATGTTCCCCACCGTCTGGAAAAACTTGACGGGGTCAACAATCTTCCATCGGGCAAAGGCGTCCACCCAGATGTAGGTCTTATCCAAGGTGGGGATCTGGCCGGGATCGCCATCCCACTCCTGAAGGTTTTTGGGAAAAAAGCTGACCCTTTGAATAAACGGGATCTTGAAGTAGAGTCCCGGCTCCAGCTTCGTGCTCCCCACCACCTTTCCGAACTGGGTGACCACCGCCTGCTCCGTCTCGTCCAAGGTGTAGGCGGCGCTGTAAACCAGAAAGACGGCGACCAGGCCGATGATTGCGATCGCTACCGAGTTGTATCTCATTGAACCCCCTTTCCGGCCGCCGTGCCGAGGTTGAGCAGCGGCAACAGGCTTTTCTGATCCGGATCGATGATGACTTTGCGCCCGAGCCGGGGAAAAAGCTCTTTAAGGGTTTCGAGGTAAAGGCGTCGCTTGGTCACGTCCCGGGCCTTGATGTACTCTGTGTAAACCGCCTTGAATCGAGCCACGTCGCCTTCCGCCCGGTTGGTCCGGTCGAGGGCATACCCCTCGGCGGCCCGGATGGTCCGTTCGGCCTCGCCCCTTGCCGCCGGAATCGCCTTGTTATATGCCTCTTTGGCCTCGTAAATGAGCTTCTCCTTGTTTTGGACCGCCTGGTTCACCTGGTTGAAGGAAGGCTGGACCGGCTGCGGGACGTTGGTCCGCTTCATCTCGATGGTGACCACATGGATTCCCGTATCGGCTCCGTCGAGCTCCGACTGGAGCACCTTATTGGCTTCCTGGGCGATCTCGTCGCGCTTGCTGATCACCTCGTTGATGGACCGGTCCCCCACCACCAGGCGCATGGACGCCTCGGACATGTCCCGAAGCAACCGTCGGACATTTTCCACCTTGAAGAGGAAGTTGTAGGGGTCCTTGATCCGGTATTGGACGATCCAGGGGACCACTGCCACGTTGAGGTCGCCGGTGAGCATGAGGGACGCGCCGCTGTCCTCGATCTGGCCGCCGGTTCGGCCGGTGTCGTTCCGGATGGTCCGGAAGCCGAACTCCTCCTTGTAAACCCGCCGGACCTTGACCTTGGTCACCTTCTCGATCCCGGCCGGCAGCTTGAAGTTCAGCCCCGGATCAGTCTGCCGGACGTACCGTCCGAACCGCTGAACAACCCCCACCTCGTCGAGCTCCACCGTGTAAATAGTTGACGCCCCCAGAATTATGGCGACAATGATGATCAGGATGATGGGTCCGCCGGCCGGCGGCCGGAACCCTTTCATCTTCTTGAACAGATCATCCAACTGAGGCGGCAGCTCGCCCTTCTTTTGCTGTTGCTCCTTGAGCTTTTCCCAATCCCAAGCCATTTCGTGTCCGTTTCCATTGTTAGAATGTTCTAAACAGATTACCAAATCATCTGTTTTTTAAAAAACCCGGCCGATTAAGTCAAGGAAAATCGGACGCATCTTTCGGGCCTCCCGCTTGACAGAGAGAACCCGGACCGCTATGGTCCCGGATCGAGATGACGAGCCAACGCCCCCCACAGCCCCGGCTGATCCACATCGGGACCGTCCTGACCCGGACGCTCCAGACCGTCCGTCGGGAATCCGACGGCGGACTGACCCCCATCATTGACGCCTGGGAACAGGCCGTGGGCGAGCAGATCGCCTTAAATGCCCGTCCGGCGGCCCTCAAAGGAGCGGTGCTCACCCTCCACGTCTCCAGTCCCCCGTGGCTTCATCACCTCCAGTTTCTCAAATCGGACCTGATCAACGCCATCAACGCCTCGATGGGCACCGCCCGGATCTCCGAGATCCGCCTTAAAATCGGTCCGCTGGCCTGACCGCCGACCGGTGGACGAGCTGACGGCCGATACCTTTCTGAATGGCCGGCTGGCGGTCCGGCAGCGGCGGGACGGCTACCGGTTTTCCATTGACGCCGTGCTCTTGGCCGGCTTTGCCCGGGTTCGCCCCGGAGACCGGGCCGTGGACCTCGGCGCCGGATGCGGGATCATCTCGCTTCTGCTCGCCGTCCGAACGCCGGGACTCCGGATTACCGCCGTGGAGATCCAGCCGGCCTTAGCGGAGCTGGCCCGGGAAAACGCCGTCCGGAACCGGCTGGACCACCGGATCACCGTTGTCCGCGAGGACCTCCGCCGGTTTTCCGCCGACGCGGTTGGCGGCCCCGTGGACCTGCTGGTGAGCAACCCGCCGTTTCGCCCTCCCCGATCAGGCCGGATCAACCCGAATCCGGAACGGGCCGCCGCCCGTCATGAGCGCCACATGGTCCTGCCGGATCTGGTGGCCGCCGGCCGGCGCCTCTTGCGGACCGGCGGCCGGATGGCCGTCATCTACCCCGCCGACCGGGCCGCGGAGTTGATCACCCGGATGTCGGGGGCCGGGATCGAGCCCAAGGTCATCCGGTGTGTCCACTCCATGCCCGCCGATCCGGCCCGGCGGGTGCTGGTCGAAGGGGTCCGAGCGGCCCGGTTCGGGGTCCGGGTGGCCTCGCCCATGTTCATTTATGCGGAGCCGGGGATCTACACCGACGAGGTGGCCGGCCTGTTTTCCGGAGAAATTACGGGGTCAGGGGATTGATCACCTGGCCGGTGATCACTTTGGGGTAGAAGTAGGTCGATTTGGGGGGCATGATCAGGCCGCTTTCGGCCACTTCCCGGACCTGATCGATCCGGGTGGGATTGAGGAGACAGGCGGCTTCCCAGTCGCCGGACCGGACCGAAGCCAGGGCCTCATCGGCGCTGCCCCGGTAGCCGATCCGGCCCTCGTCGTCGAGGGCGTCCTCGTCAAAGCCCAGCTCGCGGATCAAGAGGAGTTGGGTCAGGACGCTGACATCCAGGGATCTCAGGGCCGGGGGGAGGGTATCGGCAAACAGTCGGTCCATCACGCCGGGACGGAGGGCCAGCCGGTAGCCCACGGGGTCCGATCCGATCACGATCCCGAAGACCGTCCGGCCGCCGTCGGCCCTAAGCAGCCGCTCCCACTGACCGCCGTCCGTCCCTTCGATGTCATGGGTCGTTATCGAAAAGGTTTCGGCCAGAGCCCCCTCGCCCAGCCGCCGGCGAAGGGTTTCCCCGCCCCGCCGGAGCAGCCGGTGAGCCGGGAAGATCACCAAACCGCCGTCCTCCAGGGCGGTCAGCGACATCATCATGAAGCTGGCCGGATGATCCGGCGACCAGTCCGGCGTCCGGGCCGCCACCCAGTCCCGGTAGGCCAGGGCCGTTTCGTAGCGGTGGTGCCCGTCGGCGATGTAGATCCGCTTGGCCGCCATTTCCTGACCCACCCGCTGGTGGGCGTCGGGATCGGTGATCCGCCAGAGCCGGTGACGGTGACCGGTGGCCTCGTCGATGAAGTCCTGGTCCGGCGGCCGGTCCCCGGCCGCCTCCCGGAGGCCTTCCACCATCCCCGCCGGATCGCTGAACAGGGCGAAGATGGGGCTGAAGTTGGCGTGACAGTGACGCATCAGGGAAAGCCGCTCGGATTTGATCCCGGAATAGGTCCGCTCATGGGGCAGGATGATCCCCCGGCTGAAGGGCTCCAGGCGGACCGCCCCGACCAGGCCGAGCCGCCGGTACCGCCGGCCTTCGGCCGAAAAGGCCACTTCGGTGAGGTAGAGAGACGGTGACCGGTCCTGGGTCAGCACCTCCGTCTCCAGCCAGTCGCGGTAATATTCGGCCGCCTCGGCGTGGCCGGCCGCCCCCTCGGGCCGGCCCTGGATCAGCCGGATAATGTTGTGGGGATGGCGCTCCTGATAGGCTCGCCGGGCCGGTTCGGAGATCACGTCATACGGAGGGGTCGTCACCGCGGACAAATTGTCGATCCGGGTCGGGTTATAGCGGATTCCCTTAAACGGGATTAGGGTGGCCATTGATTAACTCCTTGTTATTCATTGTGTTCCAATTATGCCGCCGGGACCGACCATAATCGAAAGACCGGATTTGATCAAGGGGAAAACCCGATCGGGGACGTTCTTCGGACCGCGCAACCGGCGGGCCGGGAAAAATTCTCCGGTCCATCCATTGACAAACAAGGCCGAAGCGTATAAATTTTTAAATTCGAATGGCAGGGAAGCCGGAGAGGTGGCCGAGCGGCTGAAGGCCCCGCTCTCGAAAAGCGGTATCCTGGCTAAAACCGGGATCGTGGGTTCGAATCCCACCCTCTCCGCCACCCTACCGGAGCCGGTTTTGAGCCGTTTTGACAACCCGAGGCTTACCCGCGTCCTAATGCGGAGAGATGTCCGAGCTGGCTGAAGGAGCACGACTGGAAATCGTGTGTGCTGCCAAAAGCGGCACCGAGGGTTCGAATCCCTCTCTCTCCGCCATTTTTATTGTCCCAGGCAACCGATCATCATGTCCTATCTCGTCCTTGCGCGGAAATACCGGCCCCAGACTTTCGACGATGTTGTCGAGCAGTCTCACGTCACCCGGACCCTGAAAAACGCCATTGCCGCCGGCCGGGTCGCTCACGCCATCCTCTTCTCCGGCCCCCGGGGCACCGGCAAGACCACGGTGGCCCGGATTCTGGCCAAGGCCATGTGCTGCGCCGACGGCCCCACTCCGGACCCCTGCGGCCAGTGTCAGGCCTGCCGGGAAATCGCCGGGGGCAGCGCCGCCGATGTCTTCGAGATCGACGGGGCATCCAACAACGGCGTGGACCAGGTTCGGGAGCTCCGGGAAAACCTGAAGTATCTCCCCGTCCACACCCGGTACAAAATCTACATCATCGATGAGGTCCACATGCTCTCCACCGCGGCCTTCAACGCCCTGTTGAAGACCCTGGAGGAGCCCCCCGCTCACGTCCTCTTCTTCTTTGCCACCACCGAGCCCCAGAAGATCCCGGTCACCATCCTCTCCCGGTGCCAGCGCCACGATTTGCGCCGGATCTCCGCCGACTCGGTAGTGGGTCACATGGCGGCCCTCTGCGACCAGGAGGGGGTGCCCGTCGATTCGGAAAGCCTGGCGCTCATCGCCCGGTCCGGGGACGGGAGCATGCGCGACGCCCTGAGCCTCCTCGACCAGATCATCAGTTGCGCCGACGGGGAGGTGACCCCTCAATCGGTGATCGACGTCCTCGGGGTCGTTGACCGGTCCGTCCTCTTCACGATCTCGAGCGCGGTGGGAGCCGGGGACCTCCCGACGATTTTAGCCGCCATCGAGGCGGTTCACGACCGGGGCCAGAGCCTCAAGGCCCTTTACGCCCAGCTTGTCGAGCACTTCCGGAACCTTCTGATGGTCAAGATCGGGGGCCGGGTCGAGGGGATCGTCGATGTTCCGGCCGACGAACGGGCTCGGCTGGCCGATGCGGCGGCGGGGACTTCGGAGCTCCACCTGAGCCAGGTTTTAGACGCCCTGCTCAAGGCAGAGGGAGCCATTAAATTCTCCGCCCGGCCGAGGATCGCCCTCGAGATGGCCTGCATCCGGATCTGCCGGCTCCAACCGCCTTTGCCCATCGAGACCCTCATCGAGCGGATCGATCGGCTTCGGGAAGCGGGTCCCGCAGCCGCTACGACCGCGCCGCCCCGACCCGCTCCTGAACCGCCTCGCCCGGCCGCGCCGCCCCGAGCCGAGCCGTCTTCACCCGAGCCGCCCGCGAATCCCGTCGAGGCGCCGCCATCCAATACGGCTCCCGGCGTGGCCGAATCCCCGCCGCCTCCGATGGCCGCGCCGCCGTCAAAAAATCCGGATGGGGCCTGGGACCGGTTCGTGGCGGCCGTATCCGAGCGATCCGCCGCCCTCGGGGCCTGCCTTTCCCGCTGCTCGCTCAGCACCATCGACGACCAGCGGATACAGATCGCGGTTTCGGGCAACGGGTTCAATAAAAAGCGAATCCAGAAAAACCTCGGCGGGCTCCGGGATGCCTGCCAGGCCTGTTTCGGGACTCCCCTCGAGGTGGTCCTCACCGACGGCGAGGCTGAAACCACCCCCCGACAGCGAATCCAGCAGACCGAGGCGCGCCGCCAGGAAGCCCTCGATCACCCCCTGGTCAACACCGCTTTAACTCTTTTCGACGGCCAGGTCGTCGATGTCACGATCCTGCCCGAATCCGATTAACCCCAAGATAAGTCACGGAGGTCGCAACCGATGAAAGGCATGGGAAATATGATGAAGCAGGCCCAGAAGCTCCAGTCCAAGATGGCCAAAATGCAGGAGGAGCTGGCCGACCGGACGGTGGAAAGCAGCGCCGGCGGCGGGATGGTCCGGGCCGTGGTCAACGGCAAGCAGCAACTGGTCTCCCTCGAGATCGAAAAAGAGGTGGTGGACCCCGAGGACGTGGACATGCTCCAGGATCTCCTGGTGGCGGCGGTCAACGACGCCCTGGATAAGTCCCAGCAGATGATGTCCGACGAAATGGGCAAGCTGACCGGCGGGCTCAACATTCCGGGGTTGATGGGATGAGCCACTACCCGCCCTCGGTGCTCCGGCTGATCCGGGAATTCACCCGGCTGCCCGGGGTGGGGGGGAAGACCGCCGAGCGGCTCGCCCTCCACGTGCTCCGGGCCCCCAAAAAGGAGGCCCAGGCCCTGGCCGACGCCCTGATCGCGGTCAAGGAGACGGTCCGGTTCTGCACCTCCTGCTTCGGGCTCAGCGACGCCGAGGTCTGCCGGATCTGCGCCGATCCCGGCCGGAACCGTCAGGTGGTCTGCGTGGTCGAGCAGCCGGCGGAGCTGGTGGCCATCGAGAAGGCCGGGGCTTTTACCGGCATCTACCACGTCCTCCAGGGGGTTCTCTCCCCCATGGACGGGATCGGCCCCGATCAGCTCCGGATCAACGAGCTGTTGGACCGGGTCCGGGGCGGGGAAATCGAGGAAGTGGTGATCGCCACCGGCACCAATGTCGAAGGGGACGCCACCGCCGCCTACCTCGCCGAGCAGCTCGCTCCCCTAAGCGTCCGGGTCACCCGGATCGCCTCCGGGGTTCCCCTGGGCGGCGACCTCCGCTACGTCGATGGGATGACCCTCAAACGGGCCATGGACACCCGCCATGCCCTCTGATCCCGCCTCCCCCGCCCTCTTCGACTGCCGGATGTGCGGCGACTGCTGCCGCGGGTTCGGCGGAACCTACGTCACCGCCGCCGATCTGGCGGCCATCAGCGCCCACACGGGCATCCCCGTTGACCGGCTCCGGCAAGACTACTGCCAGATGGCCGGCTCCCGCCCCGTCCTGGCCCAGGCGCCGTCCGGCTACTGCGTCTTCTGGGACGGCCTCTGCACCATTCACCCGGTCAAGCCGAAGATGTGCCGAAACTGGCCCTTTCTCCCGGCGGTCCTCATCGATCCGGGCAACTGGCGGGCCATGGCCGCGGCCTGTCCGGGGATGCGGGCCGATGCCCCGGAGACGCTCATCCGGTCGGAGGTCCGCCGGGCCATGGTTGACCGGGGCGAGCCTCCCCCATGATCGGTATCCTCGATCCGGGAGTCGGCGGGCTGGCGGCGGCCCGACTCATCCGGGACCGGCTTCCCGACCATGACATCCGCTACTTCGGCGACACGGCCCGGGGACCGTTCGGGGATAAGAGTCCCGAGACGATCCGCCGGTTCGCTCGAGACGGAGCCCGGTACCTCCTGGACGAGGGGGTCCGGCTTCTGGTTCTGGCCTCCGGGTCCCTGTCGGCGGTCGCCGGGGAGATCCTGGCCGGGGAGCTCCCGGTGCCGGTCATCGACAGCCTCACGGCCGCGGCTGATGCGGCGGCCGCCAATTCCCGCTGGGGCCGGATCGGGGTCCTCGCCGCCCCCGCCGCGGTCGAGACCGGTCGTTTTGAACGGGAGATCACGGACCGCCTGCCGACGGCAACGGTCCGCGCCGCCGCCGATCCCATCCTCGGGTCCCTGGCGGACACCGGCTGGATCAAGCGCCCGGAAACCGCCCGGATGGTCAAAAAAATCATTCGCCCCCTGAAGCTCGCCCAGATCGACACCCTCATCCTGGGATCGCCCCGGTACCGTCTCCTTGCCCCGCTCATCGCCCAAAAAGCCGGCCGGCGGGTCCGGATCATTGACGCCACGGAAACCCTGGCCGGGGCGGTCCACCACTATCTGAAGAACCACCCCCAAACCGAGGTCCGGACGGACCGGGCCGGGGGCCTCGATGCCATTGTCAGCGACCGGACCGACGCGACCAGCCGGTCGGCCCGGCGGTATTTCGGCCTCAACATCGACCTGACCGTCGGCGGACCGGATCGGGGCTAATCCTTCGCGTCCGGTTCCGTTGACCCCGGCCCAGGTCCAGGCCCGTTTTTCTGGTCCGCCTGGATTTTTTCGACGATCTCTTCCTTGCTCAGCGGCCCGTCCGCGCCGATGGCGCAGAAGGCCGGGGGGCTCTGGAGATAGGTTCCGGCCGATTCCCGGTTCATGGGTCGCGAAAATAAGTAGCCCTGGGCGAGCTGGCATTTGAGGTCCGAGAGAATCACCCGCTGCTCGTCGGTCTCCACCCCTTCGGCAATGACGTTGATCCCCAGCCGGTGGGCCAGGGAGATGATCGCCTCGACGATCTGACGGTTTTCGGTGATCTCCTTGCGCATGGGCATCACAAAGGATCGGTCCACCTTGAGGGTGTCGATGGGGAGCTGCTGGAGGTAGCTCAGGGAAGAGTATCCGGTGCCGAAATCGTCGATGACGATCTGGGCCCCGAGGCTTTTGAGCTGCATCAGCGCATCCAGTGCCGCCGCCGTGTCCTCCATGATCACGCTTTCGGTGATCTCCAGCTTGAGCTGCTTCGGCGGAAGACCCGTTTCCGCCAGGACCTGACGGATGTCCGCCACGATGGTCGGATGGGCAAACTGCTTCCCCGAGATATTGACGCTGATGAAGTACCGGGATGGCTCACAGACAAACTCGTTCCACTTGACCATCTGCCGGCAGGCCTCCTCCAGGACCCATTTCCCCAGGGGGATAATGAGCCCGGTCTCCTCGGCGATGGGGATGAAGACGTCGGGGAAGACCATCCCGTGGACCGGATGCAACCACCGGATCAGGGCCTCGAACCCGATCAGCCCGCCGTCTTTTACCGAAACGATGGGCTGATAGTAGAGCTCGAAAGCATCCTCCTCCACCGCTTTCCGGAGATCGCTCTCCAACTGGAGGGTCAACAGGGCCTTTTCGTGGAGCACCGGGTCAAAGATCTCGAACCGGGCCTTGCCCTTCTCCTTGGCGTGGTACATGGCCGCGTCGGCGTCCCGGATGATGGTTTCGGCCTGCTGGTAGGTTCCGGTGTTGAGGACGATGCCGAGGCTCGCGGTGGTGAAGACTTCCCGGTCGCCCACCTCAAAGGGAACCTTCAGGGCCGTCTGAATCCGCTCGGCAATCGCGATGGCGCTGTCGGCCCCGTCGATGTCCTCCAGCAGGATCGCGAACTCGTCACCCCCCAGCCGGGCCAGAGTGTCGATGTCCCGGAGGCATTCCTGAAGCCTTTGGGCAAAGGTGATCAGAAACTGATCGCCCACCAGGTGGCCGAGGCTGTCGTTGATGTACTTGAACCGGTCGATATCGAGGTACAAAACGGCAAAGTGGTAGCCCTCGCTCCGTTTCCGCCGCTTGATGGCCATGCTCAGGTGGTCCAGGAACAGGGACCGGTTGGGAAGATTGGTCAGGGTGTCGTGGAAGGCCTGGTGGTAGATCTGCTGCTCGGCCGCCTTGAGCTCGGAGATGTCCGACATGGAAACCACGCTCTCGTCGGTATCCGGGATCGCCGCGTAGGAGATGAGGATGTTCCGGATGTTGCCGGCCTTGTCCATGAAGTTGCATTCGCAGGCATTGGCGGCTTCGGAAGCCTTTTCCCGGCGCCGGTTGATGAACCGGAGGATCTTCTCCATGTCGTTCATGTCGATGAACTCCAGCCAGGACTTCTTCCCCTCGATGTCCGACTTGGCGTATCCGGTGATCCGCTCCACCTCGCTGTTGGCCAGGGTGATGACCATCTCCCGGTCGATGATCACGGTGGCCGCGCCGGTATTCTCGAAGATCGACCGGTAACGGGACTCCGAATCCCGGAGCCGGACCTCGGCATCCCGGCGCACGGTGACCTCGCCGTTGAGCTGCTCGTTGGATTGCTCGAGGGCAACGGTCCGCTGTCGGACCGTCTCCTCGAGGTTTTCATTGACCCGGCGGAGGGCGTCCTCGGCCGCCTTCCTCCGGCCGATGTCCCGGGAGACGCCCTGAATCGTCTCCAGGGCGCCGTCGCCGTCATAAACGAAGGTGGCCCGGGCCTCCATCCAGACCGTCGATCCGTCCCGCCGGACCTGCTCGTACTCGAAGCTCAGGGAACGGGCCCCATCATGCCCCCCGCTCGCTTTCATCTGATCGAAACGGGGCAAGACCCGCTCCAGTGACTCGGGGGTGAAGATCTCCCCGACCGTCTCACCCAACAGATCATCGACATCGTAACCGGACAGGGACTTGATGGAAGGGCTGATATAGGTGAACCGGAGGTCCCGGTCCACCGTCCAGATCACGTCCGTTGCGTTTTCGGCCAGGAGCCGGTATTTCCGCTCGCTCTCCCGGAGCTGTTCCTGGGACCGCCGGGCCTTGTTGATCAGGGATTGGGTCACGACGCTGTAAACAACGATGGTAACCATGATGATATTCGTCTGGGTGTCCCGGATGCCGAGAACCGTCTCCATGCCGTAGTAGGCCCCGGAAATCGCCAGGCCGACGACGACCAGACTGATCGCGTCGAAGCTGATGCGTCTGACCATGAAAGCTTTCCTATCCAGTCCGGAGATGCTTCCGGACCTGGGAATGAATCTCGGGGGGGACCACCAGGAGATGCTCCTCACGCTGCTCCCCGTCCAGGTAATCCCCCAGCAGAAACTCCGTCCCGTCCATCCGGTAGATCCGCCCACCGGCGGCCCGGACAATGACCCAGCCGGCGGCCAGATCCTGATAAGACTCATTGGCGATCACCGCCGCCTCAGCCCGCCCCATGGCCACATAACACATGTGAGCGGCGGTGCAGCCGAGGTTCCGGACCTTCCCCGGAAAGGTCGTCCGATAATTGCCGTGAAAGCGGGAAAAGGTGAACAACAGGCTCTCGTCGTTGACCCGCTCCTGGGCCGACACCGAAATGGGCTGGTCGTTCAAGAAGGCCGATTCACCGGCCCGGGCATGGAAGAGGTCGCCGGTGGCCGCCATGTAAAAGGTCCCGAACAGCGGCCAGAAATTCTCGAACAGGGCCAACGAGACCCCCCAGATGGGAATCCCCGCCTGAAAGTTGGCCACCCCGTCCAAGGGGTCGAAGATCCAGACGTAGCGCTTCTCATCGTGGGAGTAATCCCGGTCCTCGTGAATGTCCAACAGGGTTCGGTGCCGGGGGTAAGCGGCTTTCAGCCGGTCGGCAAAGATCCCGTTGACCTCGATCTCGGCCTCGGTAACCAGACTCTCGTCAAACTTGAGCCCCCGCTTGCCCTTGCCGTAATAGGACAGGGCCGTTTCCCCGGCTTCCCGGATAACATCCATCCCGAAGCTCACCAACGCCTCGATCCCGCCTGTCGTCGAATCGATCATGTCGCCTCCTGATTAAATGTGAATGGTCACGCCACCGCCGGCGGCCCACCGCGGACCAGCCGGCCGATGGTCAGTCCCGGAACAAGAATGAAAAAGCCACCACCACGCAGGTCATGGTCAGGAAAGGATGAGCATTCGCCCCACGCTCATGGGCAGCCGAAGGTAAAGGTGATTGATGTAGAAAAAGGTCGCTGCCAGGGTGATCAGGATGGCGATAATCGGGTAAGGCTCCACGGGAAATCCTTTCTTAACCCGGAACAGGCGGTTATGGACTGTCGCCCATTGTAGCAGACCGCCGGAAAATGGCAAAGCGGAAATCCACGGGAAAATGTTGGGTTCGTTTTCGGGCGGTTTCAAGTGATTGATTTTAATGACTTAATAGAATATAATCCCAATCCGCCGGCTCCAGCTACCGGGGCTGCGCCCTCATCATTATACACATCTTTATAACCACCGGCCATGATCATCGTTTGGGCAATTCAGGACCGCCATGCTCCGCCAAACCCCTCCCCCGGCCTTCTCCCCTAAAGGAGCTCTGCCTGACACACACTTGACACCAATTAGAGGGGGATGCCCATCCCCGGCATTGATCAAAGATCAAGGTCTGTGCCGGCCTCGCGCTTTGTTTATCCGCGGAT
>CAYNGG010000018.1:0-13267 GCA_964396575.1 uncultured Desulfobacteraceae bacterium
TAGTTGGATCATAATATTTAGCTGATTGCGGAATTATAAAAATCCATCACTCATCTTGTTCCGGTGCTTGTCGGTTTTGGTCAAGCGGTGATCGCCATAATAATAGCTGGAATAGTAGTAGCTGTTACGCTGGAGATCCACGCCATTGAGCACGGCGCCGAGGATATGGGCGCCGACCTGCCTCAGCTTGTTGACCGCGTTTTCAACCATTTGGCGCGGGGTCACCCCCGCTTGAATAATCAGCACCACGCCGTCACTTTTCTGGCTGAGAATAGCGGCGTCCGTGACCGATAGCAGAGGTGGGCAGTCAAGAAGTATTCGGTCATAGCGCTTTTGGAGATTCTCAATGAGGTTGGCCATACTATTGGACCCCAGGAGGTCCGCCGGATTGGGGGGCTTCGGACCGCAGGGCAGAATATCCAGATTTTTCAAATCGGTTGAGATGATTTCATCCTCGGGATGGGGAACAGAGCCGACAATGATGGACGACAAACCGGATCCTTGTTCCGTGCGGAAAAGATGGGGGAACCGGGGGCGACGCATGTCGCATTCAATCAAAATGGTCCGAGATTCGGCCTTGGCCATGGTCACGGCCAAGTTGGCGGCACACAGGGACTTCCCTTCACCGGCCCCTGCGCTGCTGACCAGAATCACCTGAGGAATCCTTTCAGGCGATGAAAACAGCAGCGCGGTACGGATGTGGCGGAAGGCCTCCGCCGGGTTTGAGCTATTGGCCCTCAATGAAATCAGGTCACCGGCATATCCGTTGACGTCTTCCCGGACCTTAAAGGCCGGCACCAGCCCCAAAAAGGGGATGCCCAGCGTATCTTGCAGCTCGTCGGGCATTTTTACCGTATTGTCAAGGTATTCCAACAGAAAGGCCAGGCCCACGCCAAACATTAATCCGAGAGCCGCGCCCAACAGGATCGCCCGTTTCTTATTCGGCTTAAAGGGGAAAAGCGGTGTTTGGGCTTCGTCGATGATCCGGATATTGCCGGTCTTCATTTCCTCGGTCAGAGAGGTCTCCTTGAACCGCTTTACCAGAAGATCGTACATCTGCTTGGAGCTCTCCGCCTGTCTTTTTAAGACATTGTACTGGATCGCCTTTTTGTTGAGCTCGAGGCTTTCCTGCTTCTGGCTATTCAGGGCGGCTTTCAGGGACCGTTCCCGGGCGAGCGCGAGCTGGTACTCGTTGTGGAGGGAGTTAACGATTCGCTCGGCCTCCCGTTCCTTGCGCACTGCCAGCTCTTCCAATTCCGATTGGATGGCTATCATTCTGGGGTGATTCTGGCCATATTTCTTGGAGAGCTCCGACATCCGGTTGTACAAATCCATCTCCATCTTTTTGATTTCCTGAACCAGCTCGTTGGAGAGGACTTCCGGTATGGAGTCGAGCATATCGGGATTATCCTTCAGGGATAACGCCTGCTGATACCGAGTCTCGGCTTCAACCCGTCTAGATTCGGCTTCGATAGCCTGCTCGTTCAGGCGAGCCAGCTTCCCCGCCGTGATATTCTCGGAATCGCTGGAAAAATCGGTGATGATATCGTTTTCTTTTTTGTATTCCAGAAGGGCGTTTTCAGCGGCCTCCACCTTTTTTCGTTCTTCCTCGATCCGCTTGGTCAGCCAGCTTACGGCGTCTTTAGCGGCCTGGAGCTTGGTTTCCAGGTTCTGATCGATGTAGGCCCGCACCAGCTCGTTGGCCATTCGAGCGGCCATTCGAGGGTTCCGGGAATGGATTCCGACATCCACCAGCCTGCTGCCTCGGATGGGCTCTACGCTGATGCGGCTGATAAATTGAGATTCCAGCCGGGGATTAATGCCGCCTTCGGTTTGCGTTGGCTCTCCGTATGACCTTTCCGACGGCATATCCGCCGCTTGTCCGGTTCGAAGGAGGGAGCCGATCTTTTGGCTGTAAAAATCCCCAGCAACCTGAATGCAGCCGTGAACCCCCTTCTTAAGCCGAGACAGGATATCCGTCCGCGGCGGTGGAAAAAACTCCTCGCTGTCTTCAAGTTTCAGGCGACGGATCACATCCCGGGCGACACTTCGACTTTCAATGATTTTGTACTGGGTCTGATAATAATCCGATCCGGCGGAGTTAACCGACATGACCTCCTCAATGGAAATCAGATTGGGGTTTTCCTTTTCAATAACGATGCGGGCAGTGGCCCTGTAAATGGGAATTTGCGAAAACGTGTGAACCGAACTCAGAATCGTCACCAGAAAAAAGATGGCGATTATAATCCATCTTCGATGGACCAGCACGTTGAGGTACTCTTTTAAATTAATTGGCTTTTCATCCGTCGGTTCCATTTGTAGTGACCCCCCTCGGCTTAATAACCTGATATCAACATCCAGTTAAAAATGAACCATGATCATGACCCGTTTACCATGATCACCCTCTACCATGAAACTGGCTTAAACCACGAAATACGCAAAATACACGAAAAAACTAAAAACGCAGATGAATTTTAACGATCAAATCAAGTGGATTCGTGTCTATTCGTGTTCATTCCTGGTTCCGTATTTTCGATTGGACCACGGGCGTCATGGATTTTCACGACAAAACAAATCTGAATCGTGTTCAAGGAAGGCCGCCCCCCATCCATCATTACAGCTTTAACGTCAGTGTCATCGTGATAACATGGTCGTCATATTCTTCCAGTCGATACCGGTGGTGATTGGCCTGCTTGGAGGCGAGGGCATACTGGACTCCCCCAAACAGCCATTTCGTGAACCGCCATTGGACGTCGGCCTGGACCTGATAGACGTCAATGGTTTTCTGAGGCAGGTCATCCCGCTCATCGGAATAGTCATAGCGGCCCCATGACCCCCCGATCCCGCCGTAAATCCGATTTCCGAAGCGCTGGGCGATCCTCAAGCCCATTGATGTGTGGATGAAGGATGCCGAATCGGCGTCGGGGGCGCCTTCGATGGACCGGTTCAATAAGACCGTCAGGCGGGTCCGGGGTCGAAACTGATAGTCCACCGAGCTCTCCGCCGCCCAACTGTCGTTTTTCTTGTACTCCCGACCGTAAGGGTCCCGATGGTTGTCATAATCCTTGAACGCATAGCCAAGCTTGACTTCCCCACTCAGCCTGCCCCCCTCGTCAAACCGGATTCCCGCGAAGCCGGTTGTCCGGAAGGAGTCCCGTGAGGTTGCCGAAGACCAAATGCCATGGCCATCGTTTTGCTTGTCGTAGATCGCCCGGGTCTGCCGAAGCTGGCCGAAGACGGCGGTTTTGCCCGTCAGTTGGTAGAAGAGGGAAAGGCCGTATTGGTGGTTGATCTCGTTTCGCCATTTATCGATGTCGCTGTTATAGCGCGACAATAAATTCCGGTAGGCCGCCTCGGCAAACCATTTGCCGGCCAGTCGATAACCGAGCAGGAGATCAAGGTCATTCTCCCATCGCGACACCTGCTCCCCCTCACGGTAGATCTCTTCGGTCCGAAAGGGGTCGCTGGAATAGGTGAATTCGTCTCTTGCCGTCAGGTAAAAGCCGCTGGATCGCTCTCTTTTATAGGCAATGTAGGGGGTGATGATCTCGTAATTGTTTTCGGTGTATTGGCTGTAAGCCGCCAGTGTTCCCGCAATGCCGGCCTCGACCATCTGGTTGTATCCCAGAAGATAGCTCAGGTGGACCGATGGCAGGACCTGATGGATCACCTCATCCGATTCCCCTTCTGGCTCCCGGAAGATATTGGAATGGTATTCCATGCCGTATCCAATGGATGGCTCCACCGTCAGGCGGCCAAACCGGAGGCCGTCGTTTTCCCTGACATTCAGGCTTCGGAGTTGAATCCGTCCCTGGGCAATGGCCATGGACGAAATGATTGTGGTTATACCGACCACGAGTAGAGTTATAACCAGGATCCGCTTCAAATATGTCATTTTCGCTTTCAATCTGTATCAGTTGGCGTAGCCGCCCTTATCGACCGTCACCGTGGGGTCCAGCGGGTCCAGATCCCGGTTATCCGGGACGCCGTCGCCGTCCCGGTCCGTGATGGGATCGGGGTCCGGCGGTCCCAGCTTGAATCGATCCGGAAAGCGAGGCCCAGGGTCCGCGTAATCGGGGAGATCCGCCTGAAAATCACCAGCACGCTCCCGGGCGCGGGTTTCGGCCTGGCGCCGGATCTGTTGCGCCGCGGTCGAAGATAGGGCTTCATCCAGACCGGCGGTATGGATGTTCACAATCAGCTCCTTGCCCAGCGCTACCCGATTGGCCTGCTTCTGCTCCGCCAGCATCTGTCCGATCACGGGTTTCAGCCGGGCCAGGCCCACCACCGAGGCCGCTTCCGGATTTTCCGCAAGGGTTTCTTCGATGATCCGGTTGATCTCCTGGACGGTCCGCTTTGCCTGATCGAGGTTTTCAACCGCCGCCGTTCTCTCCGTCCGAGCACGCGCCAGTGCTTCCTCCGCCCGCTTGGCGGTCCGTTCGTCCGGGTGGTCGATCAGCGCCGTATTCTCCTCAACCAGGGCGTTCATATCCGCGACGACATACAACGCGGCCAGGATCAACACCCTGTGGGCTTCTGACACGGCCGCTTCGTCCCCGGTCTGAGAAATGAGCAGGTAAACGAGGGCTGGATCGACGGTCGCCAGGAGCATCGACCGGTCGGCAGGCCTCGAGGATTTCAGCAACGACTTCACCGCTTTGAGGTACTCCTGACGGACCTTTCCGGCAGCCTGGGAAGCCTTATACTCCGCGTTGGCGTTGGCCTCATCAGCGGTGGTGTCCGGCACGGCGGCACTCTCGCTAACATTCCCCGCCAGATCGCTTTTGCCCTCCAACTGATTCAGGGTGGCCAATACCCCGTCGGTTCCAAATTCCACGTCCGTCCCCCGGAGGGCGGCCACGGCCGTGGGGGCCACCAAATGGGTTTGCAAGGCATCGGGTGCTGTCGAGGAATAGCGGATTTTTCCCACAAAAACCCGAATATCCCGGTGCCGTATCAGCCTCGAGCCCTGCTTAATATAAATCTCGGCAAGCCGGACACTGGAATGGGGGGCAACCTTCAGCAGAGACCCGTCGGCGAACCGAATCCGGCAGGAGCCCTGTCGGGTCAGCAACTTATCGCCGTGGTAGAGGGTCATGTCGGCTTCCGGCTGAGCTGTCCAGAACCCTTTGTGCTTGAGCATAACATCCCCGGATACGGATTTCAAAACGCCAAGCGATTTGAGGTCCCCGTAGGCACCGGTCGACCCGAGTAGCAGCCACAAGACGATGAGACCTATTGTCAATATGCGACGCCGCTTATCCATACCGCCTCCTCAGACTAAATGTTGTGGGTACGGTTAGTATTGGTTTGAGTTTTATTGTCACAGCCTCCGTTAAGCAATTTTAAGCTTTGTAACAAAAACGTGGATCATGGTCAACCCCTTTTTGTGCTGAATCGGATTTAAACATTGATCATCGTTTGGGATGGCATGGGGGATGAGCCGCTCAGGTCCGCCTGCCTGAGCACGTCGCACGGACTGCCCGGCCGGAGCGGAGCCCAAAAAAAGCCTATTTGTTAAGGGCCTTTCTCATGCCACCGGCGGCGCCGGTGATTCTCAACCGCCACCAGAGGGATGTACCCTTCTCGGCGGCGCTTTGCCATATCCATAGAATTTCATGCGGACGGCTGAAAGGCCATCACGGTCATCCAGCTCCACCGGGTCATCCCCCCCGTGATTATTTTCCCCCGTCGGCCGTCACCGTCCATTGCAGGATATCTCGCTTCATATCTTTGTTTTCAGGCGGAGCCAGTCCAAGCAAAACCTGGGGGCTCGGATGATATTGATGGACCTGCTTCACCGCCCACCGCCACCGTTGGGGGACCACGGTGAGGTATTGCTGAAACAGATCCTGGAGCTTTTTAATTCCCTCCGACCGGGAAAGGGCGTCATCAGGGGACTCGACGGGCAAAATCGCCGTCCGCCAGGTCCAATACATCGCGGCTCTGGCCAGAGTGGATTCTTCCCGGGGCGCGTAGCTCAAGGACATATCCATGCATCGGTCGGACAGTGGGAGCCAGCGGTCAAAATATTCGGATATATCCTGCCGGCGTCGGGCATATTGCCGGCCGAGGAGATACCAGGCATGGGGCTGGGCCGGATTCAGCCGGAGGGCGGTTTGAAGGCCCTCCACGGACTGCCGGATAAGCCGGCGACGATGACTATCATCGGCGGGATCGACATTCGCAAAGTGGCGGGCGCGCTTCAGATGATATTCCGGGTTCCAGGGAAACCGGGAGATGGCCTTTTCAATATCATCGACGGCGGGGGACCAGTTGAGGTTGAGGGTCGAGTTGTACTGGGTGGGACAGTAAGCCTCGGCCTGAAAATGGCGGACGGACACCCAAATGGCACCGCCCATGACGACCAACGCGGCCACCCCAACCAATCCTTTCGACACGGGCGAAAGATGAAAAGATCGGGTCCGATAGAAAAAGGACTCGTTGTAGTCCGGTCCCTGACGGTGAAGGGCCGCGTATCCGATGGCGGCAACCGCCGCCAGGGTCAAGGGATTGGCGGGGATGCGCATGCTGAAGTCGAAAAAGCCGTGAAGCCCGACGGCGATCATCCCGGTGATCACGCCGGCGCCGATCCCAACCGCGTGTGGATTCTGACGTCGGCGCCAGATGTATATCAGCCGACGGAGAAAGACCAGATACGCCACCAGGACGAGGCCGCCGCCGACCACGCCCGCCTCCGTAAAGAGCTCCAACCAATCATTGTGGGCATGGCCGGCCGTCCAGACGCCGCTATAGGGGACAGGGATATCCGGCTGTGTATAACGGTAATAAATGTACCGAAGGTTTCCCAAACCGACCCCGGCCACGGGATAGTCACCGATAATGGGCAGTAACGTCCATGATGTGTAGAGCCGGGAGGCCAATCCCTGGGTCTGCTCGAATTTCTGGAGGGTCGGTTTCATGCCGATACTCAAGCCATAGCCGAACACCAGAACGCAGATGGCCAATATGGCGAGACTGTGTTTCCGACCATCCGGGCGAAAAAAAAAGAGCGCTGACATAATGAACGCGGCCGCGCCCATGGAAAGGATGCCGCCTCGGGAGGCCGATAACAGCAGCGCGCCTCCCATAACCAGCGCGGCGCCTCCGAGTATCATGCCGATGGGGGTGGGCGAGTCAGGGGAGAGCCGGCTCACCATTCGCTGGATCAGCGCCCGGGGATGACTCAAGCCGGGAATGAGCCGTCGTTTTCGCTTAATCCGGGAGAATGCCAATCCAACCGTAAGCGGAACGAGCATCTCCAGGTAAAAACAGAAATGGTTGGACACCGTGAAGGTGCCGGAGGCATATCGGTGGCCCCCGGCCCGAGACGACCACCAGAAGATCCTCGGGCTCAAGCTAAAGGTCTGGTAAATGGCATACAGGGCTTCGAAGACGCCAACGGCAACCAAAACGTATATCAGAATGTCGATCCGCTGTTTTGTCCGGAGCAGGTGGAGACTGAGAAAAAATCCGCCCAAAAAGGCGCCGACCTTGATCCCCTCCATCATAGTAGTCCCCAGAGCATAGGAGATCCGCATCCAGAAAAATTCCGTTTCGGCCCGCGATACGTCCTGGAAAATGGATGCCATCGATAATTGATCCGCATGGGCCTGTGGGGAGACAATCGCCGTCAGCGGAGCCGGCAGTGGCGTCAACTGAAGCCAGATAACAAGAAAAAACAGGAGCAAACAAGGAGTTACGGGGGTCCGGACCCAGATAGTCGGCGACTTCCGCGTTGGCCATGCCTGGTCAAGAACATAGAGGCCAAGGGATGAATAGACGAAAACGACCATAACCGTATAGGCCCAGACATGAAAACTGCCGAATGGCAGCGGTGCCCATATAAGACTGCCACATAGGCCGAAAAATGCCGCACGATTCAGCATAACCACCCATTAGTAGATGAACATGCCAATTTTCATTTGAATTTTTCACTCAGATAATGAAATTTTGAGTTATCTGGGCTGATTCCTTTTAAAAAACCTCTCCACTTGTCCAGGAACTGCGCCGGCGTTTGGTTATTTATGGTATCAGCTTCTTTATCCTAATGTTTAATTGCGATGGAAACTTCTACCTTACAATTTGCAAATTGAGAGATTTCAGGAAGTTGAATGGCCCCATTCTCTGACACGATAGTTTCAAACTTATATGCTTCCATAATCGGCCCTTTCCTTATCGTGAAAATGCATTTCCATGCCCGGGGGTGATCGCGGTGCCTGCCGATCATGTGGGTTTATCTTTGGCGCATAATATATCCGAAAGGGGATTCCATCTATCCAGTCAAATAAGCTGCCTGAAGCTTGCATTTTCTTACCGCATTTCGATGTTTCAGGGTATTCATCAATATCTCCCCCGCGGCGAATGTATTATATGGTGTCGGCAACTCATAAATTTTATCCGGTTCAAAAGGAAATATATATTCATTTTGATCAAGCTCTTCGGCAAGAATGCGTATCAGCCTAAGCTTGTCAATTGACGGTAACTGCCTGACTGCTGGGAGAATCGCATCCAGCGTAATCATTTTTTGGGGATTATTAAGTAACGATGCTGTTTCCATTATAAAGCCCCTTTCATGCTTTCATACTTGAGAGTGCCGAGTTCTCTGCTCCTCTGGCCAACTTTTCGTGGCAGAAGCGGTGACTGCTACAGCGTTCAGAGATTGTCTGCCTGAAATTCTCCTGGATTCGTCAGAAGAGCACACCCTCAAGAAATTCATCCTGGATCGCATCGATCCGCGCAGTTTCTGGCCCTTGGAAAACCGGCGACGACGAGAATCTGAAACCCTAAACCACCTGACGGGCCGTGTCCACCGGGTCGGCGGGACTTATCACCATCGATCCGACGGCCATGTAGGTGTAGCCCTGGCTCGTGAGGTCCTCGAAGTCGGGGATCATCCGCCGGCCGTCGATGATCAGGTAGGGGGGGCGGACCGTCTGCTCGACCGTCCGGGAGAGCCCCCGGAACTCCTCGCAGTCCGATGAGATAAACAGGGCATCGCTGCCCTCGATGGCCGCCTTGGCCGTGTCGAAATACGAGACCTTTTCAAAGAGGATGTTCCGGGACGGGTCGAAGACTTTCCGGGCGCTGTCGTTGGCCAGGGGATCGTAGGCCCGGATTTGAGCCACTCCCCGGCCGAGGAGGCCTTCGACGACCTTTATCGATGAAGCGTCCCGCATGTCGTTGGTGTGCTTTTTAAAGGCCAGCCCGAGGACCGCGACGGTCTTGTTATTGAGCTGAAAGCCGGCTTCGTTGACGGCCCGGTCGATGAGGTAAACCTTCTGATACTCGTTGACCTCATAAGAGGCTTCCAGCATCTTGGTGCTCGCGCTGACCCCCCGGAGCTGATAGATCAGCGAGGCGATGTCTTTCCCGAAACAGCTCCCCCCGGCCCCGTTGCTCACAAACGACCCCCAGGTGCTGATCCGGTCGTCGGCGGTGACCCCCAGGCGGAGGTCGTCGATCCGGACGTTGGGAAAGCATTCCCCGATCTTGGCCCCCACCCCGTTCCAGAAGGAGATGTAAGTCAGGAGCATGGTGTTGGCGACGTACTTGATCGACTCGGCCGTCTCCGGCGTGGTCTCGATGAACTTGATCCGGACGTGGTTTAAAAACTGGGAGTAGATTCGCCGGAGAATCCGGAAATCCTCGGCGGTGTCACACCCTACGACGACCCGGTCGGGCTTCCGGGCGTCGGCCACGGCGGTGCCTTCGGCGAGAAACTCCGGGTTGGAGCAGACCCCGGCGTTCTTCACTCCCGCCTCGGCCAGGATGGTCTGGAGGTGCCGGGCGGTTCCGATGGGGACGGTGGATTTGTTGATGAAGACCAGCCGGCGCTCATCGGTCCGATTGGCGACCGCTTCGGCGATCTCCCGGGCCGCCGCGTCGTAAAAGGTGAGGTTGGTCGAGCCGTTCAGGTTGGCCGGGGTGGGCAGACAGAGAAAGATGGTGTCGGTCCCGTCGATGATCGAGGTCAGGTCGGTTGAGAAAAACAAGTATTTGCCAAGGGTTTCCTTGATGATTCCGGCCAGCCCCGGCTCGTTGACGTAGCGCTCGATGTCCTCCGTGTGGCCACTGGAAAAAGCGGCGATCTTTTCGATGTCATTGTCATAGGCATAGACTTCGTGGCCGTATTCCGAGCAGACGGCCGCCTGGACCAATCCAACGTAGCCGGTTCCCGCAACGATAACCTTCATGAGCCCTCCGATGTCGTGTTTTCGGGCTCTGAGCCCGTGGGTTTCAGATCAACCAAGGTCGCCCCCCATCCCCCGGCATCCGGCGGCGCGCCCTGGAATGTCGCGACTCGGGGGTGGCGCCGGAGGATCGCCTCGACCCCCCGTCGGAGGGCGCCGCTGCCTTTCCCGTGGATAACCCGGACCGATAAGATTCCCCGCTCCACGCAGGCTTCGAAATAGTCGTCCAGCAGATCGGGGAGATCCTTCGGGAGGAACGTGTGCAAGTCCAGCTCGTCGGTGATGGGCATCACCACCGGGGCTTCGGGATCATCATTCGGCATCATCGGCAACCTCCGTTGAGGCGTTTTCAAAACTGTTTATAAATGGTATTCAGGAACCGAGGCAACCGTTTTTGACCTCGACGCTCCAGCGCGAGCCCGAACCATTGGAGGAGACCGACATCATGACCCCGCTTCAGATCGCCGCCGGCCTGAACA
This sequence comes from uncultured Desulfobacteraceae bacterium, assembly GCA_964396575.1. Classification (GTDB taxonomy): domain Bacteria; phylum Desulfobacterota; class Desulfobacteria; order Desulfobacterales; family JAABSP01; genus CAYNGG01. Next base: position 10,673 of record CAYNGG010000018.1, read on the forward strand.
TCGCCATCGTCGCCTACTTTCTAGGGTCCATCCCGTGGGGCCTGATCCTGGCCCGGGCTGCCGGGCATGACATCCGTCGGGAGGGCAGCGGCAACATCGGGGCCACCAACGTCCGTCGGGTGGCCGGGACCCCGCTGGGCGTGATCACCCTGATCCTCGACATAGCCAAGGGGGCGGTTCCGGCCATCCTGGCGACCCGGATAGTCTGCCCCGGCACTCAGGCCGGTGGCATTCTCGTTTCCCTGGTCATTCTGCTGGCCATCCTCGGCCATATTTATCCCGTTTTTCTCCGCTTCCGGGAGGGCGGCAAGGGGGTTGCCACGGCCGCCGGGGGCTTTCTGGCCGTGTCACCGGCGGGCGTCTTGGTGGCTCTCCTCGTTTTTGTACTGTTGGTCTGCATGACCAGCCGGGTTTCCGTCGGCTCCCTGGCCGCCGTCGCCGCTCTGCCCATGATCCTCTGGGAGGCCACCGGGTCCGGGATCATTGCCGGGGCGGCCGCCTGTGCCGCGATTCTCATCGCCGTCCGTCACCGGGACAACATCCGGCGGTTGATCGACGGCACCGAGCCCCCCGCCGTCTGAATCGTCCGCCTTCCTGATTTCTCCCGTCAGATGATGCCGGCCACCATCATCCATCCGAGTGTGAGGATGCCGGTCAGGACAAAGTGGCTTTCCACGAGGATCTCCAGCCGGATGCCGGGCTGCATGTGGCCGCCCTCATGGGCCCGGAGCACCCGGTAGAGCAGCAAGGGACAGATCGCCAGCACCAGCCCCAGCCCGCCGATAATCCCGAATCCGACGGACAGTCCAAGCAACAGCGTGATCCCGACCAGCATCCGTTTCAACAGCGTGAGCGTCCGCTTTTCCCCCAAAAGGATAGGCAATGTCTCCTTGCCGACGATCCGGTCCCCCTGCATGTCGAGGATATCGAAAAACGCGGTCCGGACAAAGACCATCCCCGTCGTCCAGACCAGGGTCGGAAGAGCGGCGGGCGTCAGGGCTCCCCACGCCGACAACGGCGGGAGGATCACCGTCACCACCCCCCAGGCACTGGCAATGAGGACCGTCTTGGAGCCCGGAATGTCCCGGATGCGGCGATACCGCCACCCTCCGGCCCAGCTTTCGGGAAGCAGCCGGAGATTGTAGGACAGCCCCAAAAGACTCATCACCAGGAGAATCAAGAAGGGCAGGCGGCCCACGGTCAGGGCCAGGATCAGACCGGCGCCGCCCGTCAGGAGAGCAAAAATCGCCAGCGGGGCTTTATGAGTGCTGTAAAACCGGCCCCGGTCCGGGTCGTTGTACCGATCCTCCTTTCGGCCGGTGAGGTGGTTGAGCATGTGCATCGACTGGACATAGAGGATGGCGATGAGGATGTAGGGAAACGACCGGGGCAGACCCTGGAGACGGGTACAGGCATAGCAGAGGCACCCGGCGCCCAGGGAGACGTAGATGTTGGTCAAAAGGAGCAGGCGCTGGATTGCAAAACGCCACCGCCGCCCGCCGGTCTCCCCTGTTGCGGAGAGGGTCTCCAGGGATCGGTAGATCCGCCGGATGATCCAGTTGGGCGTGGAAGCCCCGGCGGTGATCCCGATCCGCCGGGCCGACCGGAGCGGCTCGATTGTCAGGTCCGCCTCGGTTTCGACATGTTGGGCCGGCTTCCCCGACTCCCGGGCGATCTCGACTAAGCGCTGGGTGTTGCCGCTGTTCCGGCCGCCGACCACCACCAGGGCGTCCACCGATTCGGCCAGCCGCTTGACTTCCGCCTGACGCCGGTCCGTGGAATCGCAGATGGTCTCGAAGATCCGGTACTCCGGCCGGTGGTCCGCGGCCCAGGTCCGGATCTCCTCGAAAAGCCGGGTGTTCTGGGTGGTCTGGGCCACGATGATGGCCCGGTCGAACGGCGGGAGCGCTTCGAGATCGGCAAGCCCCCCCACCACACGGCCCCGGTTTCCGGCATGGCCGAGGAGCCCAATGACCTCGGGGTGATCCCGGTCCCCGATGATGATCACCTCGCTTCCCTCGGCCGAGTGCTTCTGGATGATCCGCTGAACCTTGATCACCCGAGGACAAGTCGCATCAATAACCTCGAACCCGGCGGATTCCAACTCCCGCCGGGCCTCCGGCGGAACCCCGTGAGCCCGGATGATGACCGTGCCCCGGCCGGCGTCGGGGATGCCGTTTAAGACCGTGATGCCCTTTTCTTCGAGAAGCGAGAGGACCTGGGGGTTGTGAATCAGCGGCCCGTAAGTGTAAATGGGCTTTTTGTGCTTGGCCGGCGCGTCAAGGACCATCTCCACGGCCCGGCGCACCCCCATGCAGAATCCGGCCGTCCGGGCGATATGGATCTTCATGGCCCTAAAATGCGATGCTACGGCTTAGTTGGCCGCCGTTTGGATGGCGAATATCGCCTCGGCGGTCCCGATCCGGCCGTCGCCGTTCACGTCGGCATCGAGATAGACCTCGGTTGAGGAAATACCGGCGGTGATTTGAAGCGCGGCAATGGCGTCGGCCAGATCAACGGTCTGGCTGTGGTCGATGTCTCCGGGGACAACGGGGGGGTAGTGGAGGATGGTGCCCGAAGCACCGACTGCAAAGA
>CAYNGG010000018.1:13367-20501 GCA_964396575.1 uncultured Desulfobacteraceae bacterium
GTTCTCCCGGATAAACACCTTATGGTCCACCAGGGAAAGGGAATGAATGTAACCTTTAATGAACTTCTGGTCCCCGAAGATATTGACGAGGGTGATCCCGTCGCCTTCGGGGGTTACCGTGTCCACGGCTTCCATGATCAGCTCCGGCTCTTCCGGCTTGAGCAGATAGGCGCTGGCTTCGCACATGGCTCAACTCCTTATAACCTTATGATTCGTCTTTCAACAGCATGATGAGGTGGTCATGAATGAGGGCGTCGATGAGGTGGGGCAGCGGGGCCGGGGGAACGCCGACGATGGCGATGTTTTCCTGGGTCAGGGGGATCAGGAGCTTCCGGGCAGGGCTGGCCGCCACCGCTTCGGCCATCCGGGGAGTCACTTCTCCCATCATGGCATGGGCCATGATGATGCCCACCGGCCCGATGATCACATCCACCCGCCGTACCGTCTGGACAATGGCGTTTTCTCCGGAAGCTCCCCGGTTGGCCCGGGCCTTGAGCATCTGGGCCGTGGCGATGGCATTGGTGCCCAGGGCCACGATCTCCACCGTCTCCTCAAAGATCTCCTTGATCTTCTTGATCACCGCGGTGCCGATCCCGCCGCCCTGGCCGTCGATGACGCACGCTCGCTTCATCCTCTGTCCCGCCGTTTCGTTACCCATTGAGAAGCTTGATCAGCCGGTCCAAATCCTCATCGCTGTAAAACTCGATCTCCACCCGGCCTTTCTGGCCCCGCTTCTGGATTCGAACCCGGGTGCCGAAATGGCGAGCCAGGCCGTCCGCGAGGTCTGAAAAGTAGGCGGCATGGGGGTCCGGCTCCGGATCAGCGGGCGTCTCCTCGCTTTTTTTGAGACGTTGGATCAGCCGCTCCGTCTCCCGGACCGACAGCCCTTTATCAACCACCGCCCGCCAGGCCGCCCGCTGTTGGGCGGCGGTATCGGCACCCAGGAGAGCCCGGGCATGGCCCATGGAGATATCGCCGTCCAGGATCGACTCCTTGATCTCCTCGGGGAGCTGGCGGAGCCGCAGGAAATTGGTGATGGTCGGCCGCTTTTTGCCCACCCGCTCGGCCACCTGCTCCTGAGTCAATTGAAACTCAGTCATGAGGATGTGGTAGGCGTCCGAGGCTTCCAGGGGGTTTAGGTCCTCCCGCTGGATGTTCTCCACGATGGACATCTCGAGGAGGTGAGCGTCCGTGATCTCCTTGACCACCACCGGCACCTGATCGAGCCCCGCCTGTTTGGCGGCCCGGAGGCGTCGCTCGCCGGCGATCAGCTCGTAGCCGTCATCGAGCTTCCGGACGACGAGGGGCTGGATCACCCCCTGCTCGCGGATCGACTGGGCCAGCTCGGACAGGGCATCCTCATTGAACCGCATCCGGGGTTGATACCGGTTAGGCCGGATCAGCGCGACATCACAAAGGTAATAATCCGACGGGGGAGCCGGCGGCGGTGTCTCCTCCGTGTCGAAGTCCGGGATCAGGGCGTTGAGCCCCCGTCCCAGACCGGTCTTTTTCCGCTTTTTCGCTGTCGTGTCGGTCACGTCTCCTCCGAGCTTTGGCATCAGACGGTCAGGATTTCCTCGGCCAGCGCCATGTAGCTCTTCGCCCCCACCGAATTCGGATCATAGAGCAAAATGGGCTTGCCGAAGCTCGGCGACTCGCCCAGACGCACGTTTCGGGGGACGATGGTTTGGAACACCAGCTCCTTGAAAAACTCGCGGGCATCTTCGGCCACCTGCCGGGAGAGGTTGGTCCGCCCGTCGAACATGGTCAAGAGGATGCCGGAAATCTGAAGCCGGGGGTTGAAGCGGCCCCGGATTCGTTTCATGGTCTGGACCAACTGGCCGAGGCCCTCGAGGGCATAGAACTCGCACTGGAGCGGCACCAGCAAGGTGTCGGCGGCCGTCATGGCATTGACGGTGAGGAGGTTTAAGGATGGCGGGCAGTCGATGATGATGTAGTCAAAGGCGTCGTTGAGCGGCGCCAGAAACTGTTTCAGCGCCTGCTCCCGGTCCGGCGCATCCATCATCTCCACCTCAAATCCGATGAGCTCCGTCCGGGCGGGGATCACCTTGAGGGTCTCCACCTCGGTATCGACGATCAGCGCTTTGGCCTCGACCTCGCCGATGAGCCCATGGTAGAGGGTCTGCTTCATCTCGCGTTTGTTGAGCCCGACCCCGGTGGTCGCATTCCCCTGGGGGTCCGCATCGACCAAAAGCGTCCGCTTTTCCAGGACCGCCAGCGCCGCGGCCAGATTCATGGCCGTGGTGGTCTTGCCGACGCCGCCTTTCTGGTTGGCTATGCATATCGTCCGTGCCTTCATGTTTCGATCCTCTATCACAAATGATCAGGTTTGAAAAGCCCGTTGAACGAAGGGGCTCAATCCGTCCGCCAGGCGTGTCCGTCTTCCAGTCCGATGACCGGATCACGTCGCCCTCGATCTCATATCATGTACGATCCGCCAAGTCATGAATGATCCCGCCGTCGCCGTCGGCTCAAAAGCTTCTTCCCCGCTCCCTGATCCGGCGTGATTCGATAGATTTTCCTTGAAAAACGGTTGATAAGGTGCCATTTAACTAAAGAATTTGGGCTGAGATTAAACGGAACCGAACGAAGGAGGGAGTATGCGCAAGATGATCAGATGGTTGGTACTCGGCGGAGCGATCACCGTTCTCGCCACCGGATGTGACAGCGGCAACGACCGCCATATCGAGCCCGAGCCGCCCGGAACGGAGATCTCCGGCCGGGCCGCCCAGGTCTATGTGGCCGGGGCCACGGTGCTGGCCGACCGGATCGGCGTCGCGGGGCTTGGAAATTTTATGGTCGATCCCGACGAGGCCTACGGCTATAGCGACGCCGACGGACGTTACCGATTCGAGGTACCGGCGGATTACACCGATTACCTGCTCTTTTCCGCCGGGGGTACGGTGACCGATAGTACCGGTGAGCCCCGTCCCGCCCTGCCCATGCTGGCACCGGCCGGATCGGCGAACATTACCCCGGTCACCACCCTGGTGGCCCTGGCCCCATCCCTCGAAGAAAAGCTCGGTGACGCCGCCTTTGACGCCGACGTGGCCGCTGAAAGCGGGGCTGACTGGCGGGTGATGCAACTGGCCAAGCTCACCGAAGCCGTCCTCACGGTCCTGGCCGCGCCGGATCATCCCTTGGTCGTTAACATTGCCGACCAGATCGCCATCACGGAATACCTCGCCGCGGAATTCGTTTATGAGAGGGTCAATCTTTCCGACGATAACACCCTGATCGACGCGGTTTACTACGGCGTGACCAACGCCCTGTTCGACACCACCATCGTTTTTCCGGAAAGCGTTTACGAGAGCGACCCCTACGGAATAGCCTCGATTTTCGCTGACTGCGCCGAGGAGGTCCTTTCGGCCATCCCCAACACTGGTTTGGTGGTGGAAGCCGACATTCTGGCGACCACCGAAGCGGCCATGGCTCGGGCCGTGACCCGACTGGCCGGGAACGCGCTCCGGTTCAACCCCGATGCTTCCATCATCCCCTTTCCCAATGACATCGCCTGGGCGGAGACCGGCGGGGCGGTCGCCTTTCCGGTACCCGATGACGACCCGGCGGCCGCGGCTTTGTACACGGCCGTCAATGCCCTGAGCCTGAAGGGGTTCAGCCCCAACGCGCCCATTGCCATCCCCCTGGAAAACGAAACGGCCATCGACCCGGCGGCCCTGTCCGAAAAGATCCGCCTGGTCAACCTCAAGGCCCTCACCGGGGTCCTCTACGCCGCTCTGAGCCTTGGCAACCCGATGACCGCCAATCCCGAAACCATCTCGGCCGAGGTGGCCGCCGGACTGGCCGGTCTTGATGCCGCCGGCCGGGACCGGGTCCGGGGCGCGGTGGCCGCCGAATCGGCCCGGATTTTCGACGCCCGGGTGAAGGTGACCCAGGCGGGCCGGTTCATCAAAATCTATCCCCTGACACCCTTGTCGCCGGATGCCCCCTACATGGTCTTTATCGAAGGGGAACGGGTCGATCCGGTCACGGGCGACCTGACGCTGTTTACCGACATCAACGGCATCCGGGTCTCGGCGCCGCCTTATTACAAACTCCTCAAATCGGACGAGTCGCTCACCGGGAGCACCGCCGCCCTCGAGCCGCTCCGCCGGCAGTATGCGCCGCTGTTCCACTTGTTTCTCCCGGCGCTGGGAACCGATCCGGATGAGGTCCTGATGCTCTTCACCTTCACGACGGCCGACCGGACCCTGAGCACCGACGACTTCGCCGCCATTGCCGGGTACCTGGCCGGGGCCGTCCCGACCCTGAACGAGCTGGCCGCCGCCGTGGTTGGGGCACCCAATCTGCCCTATACCGACGGGGCCGGGACGCTGACCATCGGGGCGGAGTACGCGGCGGTGGAAAGCCAGATCCCGCCGATGACCGCCGTGGACCTTCCGGCACCCGGACATTTCGTGTCGGTGGATATCGCCTCGCCGAGCCTGGATCAGACCGCCGTCCCCTATGCGCTGTTCAACGGGGACGCCTACACTGGCGAGATCACCATCTTTCAACACGGGTTTACCCGCCAGAAATCGGACGCCGCCGCCCTGACCATGGGGCTGCCCATGCCCATCCTCGCCATGGACCTCCCGCTGCACGGGGACCGGACGACCGACGGGCTAACATCGGGGGCCGATTTCCTGACGCCCAATCTCCCCCAGGACCGGCTCAACTTCTACCAGTCCTACTTCGACATGACGGTGATGCTCAGGAACCTCGCCGCCGGACTCTTCGACCTCGACGGCGACGGCGTCCGGAATCTTCCGGGCGAGGCCATAACTGACCCCGACGACCAGCCGGACCGGATTCATTTCTTGGGTCAGTCGCTGGGGGCCATTACCGGATCGGTCTTTACCTCCCGGAACGCCGACACCTTAGACCGGATCGCTTTGAGCGTCGGGGGCGCCAATTTTTCTTCTCTGGTTGACGAGGCCACCTCCGCCGAAATCCAGGGGCTCACCGAAAGCCTTGGCGTGGAGCGAAACACCACTCCGTACTTTGCCGCAATGGGACTTGTCCAGACGATCTTCGACCCGGCCGACCCGGTTTTTCTGGCCGGCCCGGCGGCCGCCGACCGGACAATCATCCAGTCGGCTTACGGAGATACCGTGGTCCCGAACACCTCTAATGAGATTTTGGCTCATGCCATCGGCCATCCCGAGCCGGTCCGGGTCACCACTTTCGACTCGGCCCCGGCCGCTGAAGCGGGCTGGTATCTTTACGGAGGGGTTCCCGGCCGGGAGGCCAACTGGGTCAACCACGGCTTTCTGCTCTACCCGAGGATCGACGGCTATCCCGAGGCGCCCGGCAAGCTCGACGAGACTTACGTCCTCGAGGCCCATCAGGCCGCCATGGCCCAGATCAACGCCTTTCTTCAATAGCGGCGGCTCCAACACTGAAGTGAGGTCAACGGAACACCAAAAAACTTCCGGCCGGAAACGGCCGGGAGCATCCAGGAATCTAAGGAGGCATCGTGAAACGATTTCTCATGAGCGCGGCCCTGATCCTGCTGGCCGCATCCGTCGGATACGCGGGTAACGTGGACACTTACGGGATCGGCTCCAAGGCCACGGCCCTGGGCGGGGCCTTTTCCGCCACCGCCGACGACCTTTATGCCATCTATTACAATCCCGCCGGATTGACCCAGATCGAGAAACGGGTTTTTTCGGCCGGGGTCAACATGATCGACCCGACGATCGAAATAAGCAACTATCGGGTCTCCAACACCGATGACCCCCCTCATCGAGGGACCCCGGGACTTCCAGGACGATTCCCCCAACCTCTACGCCCCCCATCTGGGCTTTGCCATGCCGGTTTCCGATAAGCTCGCCCTGGGCATCGCCGGATACGCCCCCTGGGGTCTCCGGCTTGAATGGAATCCGAACCCGGTTCAGAACCCAGCCGCTTACAACTATTTTACGTCTTATTATATTCGAGAAGCCGTCACTCCGACTTTGGCCTACCAGGTCAGTGACAAGCTCTCCGTTGGATTTGGAATCTCCATTGGAAAGACCATCGCCGGCGAGGAGCGGAAGCTCTATGTCTCGCCCGACATCGGCACCGACCCGGTGCTGTCTCCGGCGCTCCGTCAAGGGGCTTATGCTCAGGCCCAGGATTCCATCGCCCAGGTGGAAGCCGCCAACCAGGCGGCCGGTGGTCTGGTGGAGCCCATCACCACGGCGTCGGGAGCCTATAACTTCCTGTCCAGTTATGCACCGGACAAAACCGAGGAAGCGGCCGCCTTCAGGGCTTTGGCCGACCAGGGGCTTGAAACTCCGGAACAGATCGCCGCGGCCCAGGCCGCCCAATATGCCGGCCGGCCCGCCGTGGACCATGGCGCCCATGTCGAGGCCGAGCTGGAGGATGACATCAATTACTCCTTCAACGTCGGCGTGATGTACAAGCCCATGGATGTCTTTACCATCGGCCTGACCTACCGAAGCCGGGCCAATGCCGAGCTCGAAGGGGATCTCAAGAAAAACGGGGCGAAAGTCGTTGATGTCAGCCTCGATTACGACCATCCCGACCAAATCCAGCTCGGGGTCCGATACGTGCCGCGGTCCTTCAAGGATATATCCATCGAGGCGGATCTGGTCTGGACCAACTGGAGCATGAATGAAACCCAGGCCTCCATACTGGATCCCTATCTGGAAATCGAGGTCATCGAGGGCCAGGAGCCGGTCCGGAAATACGAGTCCATCTACCGCCGGGACTGGGAAGACACCAAACAGGTCCGGATCGGGGTTCAATGGAAAGCCACGGATATCCTGACCCTCCGGGGCGGCTATTTCTACGATCCGACGCCGATTCCGGATGACACGCTGGACCTCATGTGGGCCGATGCCGACAAAAAGACCTACTCCCTGGGAGCCGGGCTTGATCTCGGCAACTGGACCCTGGATACCGTCTTTCAATACGTGGACATTGAAAAAGCCAGATATCTGGGTGGTGAAAGCGAGAACCTCAACAGCAGCTACGAAGGAACCGGCATCCATCGCGAGGTGAGCCTTTCGGCCGACGGCCATCTCTGGGGACTCGGCCTGACCCTCAGCTACGCTTTTTAGGCCATTTTTCCCTTCCACGGCTCTCCGGACGGCATTCAAGAGC
>CAYNGG010000019.1:0-8767 GCA_964396575.1 uncultured Desulfobacteraceae bacterium
TTGGGCCAAAGGCTACTGTGTAAGCACAGTGGGGTTGGATGAAGCAGTCATCCGTAAATATATCAAGGACCAGGACCGTCAGGACAGAATGCAGACGGAGTTTGAATTTAACAATGAATAAATAGCCCCAACGGGGCTTTCCCTTTGGCAATGCCCCCCTCTGGGGGGCTTCCTGAGGCCACCCGCTATGCGGGTGGAGTCTCACTTGGAAGGGATTATTTAACGGCGGCAGACATCGTCAACCGCCATGGCCCCGTCAGCATCCTCGATATCCCCATTCGATTTAATAGAGGCCGTCAGGCTATGGCGCGTTGGGGCATTTGATCGTAGATCCGACCATTCAATCTCCGGCCGGTCGCCTTTTTGTTCACCCCTCCCCATTGCTTGAAAAAGAAGGGAATGGCGTGCTCCAGGCATTGATTCCGGATTTCTTCAACCCACTGCTTCTCCATGGGTCTCGCCCCTGGCCCCGATTCGCCGCCGACAATGACCCAATCAATGCCGGCTACTATCAGGTTCGAAATCGGAGAGAGCAGCGGCTCCAGAGACAGGAATTTGACCGCCGCAGGCGTCCGTCGCAGGGAATCGATTCGATACGTACATCGCTGGTTTTCAACGGTAACGCCCATCCAGACGTTTGGCGGCCAGTCCAGTTTCCCGGCCATCGACCGGAGTCGTCGGTCTCGCTTGGTTAAAATTTGGAAAGCATGCCAATGGGCCTTGTGCATCACTTCGAAGACCTGAAAGATGAATTCGTCCGGAACCGCTTCGTGGAACAGATCACTCATGGAGTTCACAAAGACCATTCGAGGCTTTTTCCAGCGTAAAGGATAACCGAGCAGATGGTCGTGGCAGGTCAAATTGAAACCGTTACGGTAATTTTTTTGGCCCATGGCTTGAAGCCGACGGGCCATCCGCTCGGCATAACAATTGGCGCACCCCTCACTGACTTTTGTGCATCCGGTCACGGGGTTCCAGGTGGATTCCGTCCATTCAATTCGGGATTTGGCCATTATTCAGCTCCGGGGTCGAACCTTACTTTGGGAGAGCGATCCTTAAAATACTTCCAGGCCAGATAGAATGCGTTTCGACGGACGGGTTGGTTCGAGGGCAGCTCAATGACTGATATCATATTCAGTTTTTGCATTTCTCTTAAAACATCATTGGCTTGTTTGGGCGGGAAACCTTTGGTCAGACAAAATTCGTACAATAGTTTATTATCAGGCCGATTCGAAGTGATATAGCTCAACAGCTCTTTTTTGAATAGGTCGATCTTTTTAATATTACTATATTCTGGAAAAATATCCAGTTGTTGTCTATCCCAGGAAAAATCGTTATCAACATTGTAATTGGCAGTTCCGGTCACCTCATCGATCGCCCACGCAACTTTTAGAAATTTCTCCAATCCTAATAAGTTTCCTGATCCGAAAATAATGCCATAAATGTTTCGTCCTTTTTTAATTGAAAACGGAGCCAAATAGTAATCAGTTTTTATCTCTTTCCGATAAAAGTCGCAAATAAACAAATGAATTGTTTTGAATTCAACATTCTTTATTTCTTCACCGGGGAAATTGTATTTTCCTCTGAATTCTGGAGTATCAATGAATCTTTTGATATAGGAAGAAGAAATGAAAAACAGGATATCCGTCCTGCTGCATCTGGAAAGTTGCTCAACAATCGTTGGCGGTACATGTTTGACACCATATTGGTCCATGATAACTAGATTGGCAGTGTCAGGTCTTTTCATTTCTGGTAGTTGATCCGAGAGCGACTGGTCGAACGGCAGAACAGTGTACTCAATCGAACAACATGATTCCGTGCAGGCTACTTCCGCCACTTCCTTTTGAAGTCTTTCTATGTAGTCTCTTCTAATATCATTGAATACTAGACGGACCGTGCTGTTCCCTTTCAAATTCTTGTGTGTCGAGCAATATTGTTTGATTTCATTGACAATCAATAGAGGAGAGCCGGGATTCCCCTGTTTGTTTTTGCCCGGCCCGGAGAAAAAATCGTAGATCCCGATCTGCTTTATCTTGCTTGCTTTTTCTTCTGGCTGAGTCAGAAAGACCGGGAGCCACTCTCTGACATAACCTTTAAAAATCTCCAGCTTTAACTTGGTAGAATCATCAAAGCGTTGATTATAAAAATCCTTTTTCATATATCATCGCATTTAATAGCTTATTAAAAGGCTCAGGGGCCAAAATCTCACTATAAAACAAGCATCATTATCTTTTTAGCCTGTTACGCATCTACCCAGTCAGCCAAAAATGCGTAACGAAGCTGTCCTGATTTTCAGGATACAAGAAAAGTTCATTATTTTCAAGACACCGATCACAAAAAAAGCCCACCCCGCGATGCGGGATGGGCTTTTGGATCTCATTTGGCTGGGAGGCCAGGATTCGAACCTGGGTTGACGGAGTCAGAGTCCGCAGTCCTGCCGCTGGACGACCTCCCAGCGAAACAACGCATCCTTTATATTACGTCATCCCCGCCGGCGTCAAGGGAAAAATCGGGGGCGGCGTTCGATTTTCGAGGCTCACGGACGGACGGTGTCCATAGCCCCATAGCCCAAGTGCCGGCTTGATCATCGTTTGAGCTGTTTCGTCTCACCAGATTTGTAAAACCTTCCCCTCCCTCCCCGGTTTTCAATTTCGGGGCGAGGAGCGCCGCACGCAGGAGCCCGCACCGGTGCCGAGGAAGGTTGGATTTAACGCAGGGTGGCCGAAGATGATCTCGGCCCCCCTGCGATCCACCGTCTATCCGTTATTTTCCTCGGCCCGGCGTTCGATATAGGCCACCGCCGCCCGGAGCCGGGAGAGGGACCGTTTCGGGCCGAGGACCCGGAGCATCTCGAAAATCCCCGGGCTGACGGTCTCGCCGGTCAGGGCCACCCGGACCGGCTGAGCGATCTTGCCCAGCTTCAGCCCTTCGGCTTCCATGACGGCGGTAAATGCCGGCTCCAGGGTTTTGTCTGTGAATTCGTCCAGGGCCGCCAACTCGTCCACCAGGCGCTTGAGGGGTCCCAGGACGGCGGGCCGGAGGAACTTCTTGGCGGCCGCGTCGTCGTATTGGACCCGGTCGGCGAAGTAGAACATGGCCTTGTCGGCCATCTCGATGAGGGTCTTGCTCCGGGTGTTTAAGGTCTCGATGACATCCTTGAGATAATCGGTGTCGTCGCAGACCACCCCCCGCTCTTCGAGGAACGGGGCGAAGTGCCGGATAATCTGCCGGGGCGGCTTGGTCTTGATGTGCTCGGCGTTTAAGGCCAGGAGCTTTTCCGGGTTGAAGACCCCGGCGGATTTGCCGATGTGCTCCAGGCTGAACTTCTCGATGAGCTCCTCACGGGTGAAAAACTCCTGATCTCCGTGGGACCAGCCGAGCCGGACCAGGTAGTTGACCAGGGCGTCGGGGAGGTAGCCCATCTCCCGGTAGGCGGTCACCGACATGGCGCCATGGCGTTTGCTCAGCCGGGACCGGTCCGGTCCGAGGACCATGGGGACGTGGCCGAAAACGGGGAGGTCGGCCCCCAGGGCCTGGTAGAGCTGGATCTGCTTGGGGGTGTTGTTGACGTGGTCGTCTCCCCGGATGACGGTGTTGATCCCCATGGTCAGGTCATCGACCACCACCACGAAATTATAGGTGGGGGTCCCGTCGGACCGGGCGATGACGAAATCATCGAGCTCGGCGTTCTGGAAGACGATATGGCCCTTGATGACGTCATCCACCACCGTGGTCCCGGTGAGCGGGGCCTTGAAGCGGACTACGGTCTTCGGCCCGCCTTCCAGCCCCTTTTCCCGGCAGGTGCCGTCGTACTTGGGCTTGCCGCCGGCGGACAGGGCCGCCTGGCGCATCTCCTCAAGGCGCTCCGGAGAGCAGTCGCAATGGTAAGCGTGGCCGGCTTCCAGCAGCTTATCGATATACTCCCGGTAGATGTCGAATCGCTTCGACTGGTAATACGGGCCGTCGTCCCAGTCGATGCCGAGCCAGTCGAGCGCATCGAAGATGACATCCACCGAGGACTGGGTGGATCGCCGGATGTCGGTGTCCTCAATGCGCAGCACAAACCGGCCCTCCTTATGGCGGGCATAGAGCCAGTTGAACAGGGCGGTCCGGGCGCCCCCCAGATGGAGATAGCCCGTGGGGCTGGGGGGAAACCGGGTGACAATCGTCTTCTCCATGGGTCATCCTCGCGGCAATGGGTCAGCGGTTATTTGACTAGTTGGACTAGTTGGTGATGTAGTAATTAGTCATTGGGTCCGTTAAGGCCCCAGAAGGGCGAGCGGTCCCGGCCCTCCGACCCGGCTGTGCGGTCAAACGGGGGCAGTAAAAAAACAATCTTATTAACATACTTTCGAGGTAAGCACAAGGGAAAATCCCCCCGGCCGGGAGAAAAAACCTTGACATGGGGTTGGATTTCAATTACTAGATGGCTCATTGCGGTTTCCGGCTGGAATCGCATAATTTGTATTAAAATCCAGCATATTAGGAGATTACTCATGGCAGTACCCAAGCGAAAGACGTCCAAGTCACAACGGGACAAGCGCCGGACCCATCAGAAGGTCACGGGCCCCAACGTCAGCGATTGCCCTCAGTGCGGCGAGGCCAAGCTCCCCCACCATGTCTGCCCCGAATGCGGCACTTACAAAGGCCGCACGGTGATCGGAGCGGACGAGGACTGATCCGGTCCGCGGACCGCTCACCCATGCCACGGCGTGACCGCGCCCCTTCCACGGGATAGCCGCGGCCACGCCAGACCCCCTAACCGGCAGGTTTGTTTATGACCCGATATGGATTGGATACCGAATCGCGGCGGATGGTCGTTGATACGATCCGGCAGCTCCGCCGGCGGCTGTTGCCCCGGGAGCGGATACTGGAATTCGACCGGGACGAGGTCTTTCCCGAGGCGGTGATCCGGGAGATGCTCGGCCCTGATGTGGGCCTTCAGCTCCTGTTCATCCCGGAACGGTACGGCGGCATGGGCGGCGGCGCCCGGGACTGCTGCGCCGTAACCCGGGAGATGTCCGAGATCTGTCTGGGGATCGCCACCGCCTTTTTCGCGATCCAGCTCGGGGCCGACCCCATCCTGGTGGGCGGCACCGAAGATCAGAAGGAACGCTGGCTCGGGGCCATCGCCGAAGGCGACACCCTCGTGGCCTACGCCGTGACCGAGCCCGAGGCCGGGAGCAACGTGGCGGCGATCAAGACCAAGGCCGAGCCGGTGGCCGGCGACGACGGCTCGGTGGTCGGCTACCGGATCAACGGAACCAAGCAGTTCATATCCAACGGCGGGGCCGCCGATATCATCACCGTTCTGGCCCGGACCCCCGAAGGCCCCACGTTTTTCGTGGTCGAAAAGGGGACCGAGGGGCTCACTCCGGGCAAGGGCGAGGAGAAACACGGCATCCGGGCTTCCAACACCTCGCCGCTGACCCTCACCGACGTCTTTGTCCCGGCGGACCGCCTCATCGGCGAGGTCCCCGGTCAGGGGCTCAAGCAGGCCAACGCGGTCTTCGGCTATACCCGGCTGATGGTGGCCGCCATGGCCCAGGGCGCCGGGGACGCGGCCCTGAAGATCGTCATCCCTTACGCCAGGGAGCGGGTTCAGTTCGGCGAGCCTCTCGCCAACCGCCAGGGTTACACTCACAAGCTGGTGATCCCTCATGTGGTCCGGATGGCGGCGGCCGAAGCCTATATTGACGCGATCGCCGAGCGGATCGACGACGGCGAGACCGACCTCGAGGTGGAAGGCTCCATCGCCAAGCTCTTTGCCACCGAGGCGGCCAACCGGCTCTGCGACGACGCCATGCAGGCTCTCGGCGGCTACGGCTACATCCGGGAATTCGGGGTGGAAAAGATCAAGCGGGATGTCAAGATCACCTGCATTTATGAGGGGACCAGCGAGATCCAGCAGTCGATCATCTCCACCTTCCGCTGGAAGCGGACCCGGAAGAGCAAAGGGGCGTTCTACAACGGCCTGGCCGACGAGATGGACGGGCTGGCGAGTCCGGACCGGGGCGCCGGATGCGCTCGGCTGGCCCGTTGCGCCCGGGCCGTCAACGAGCTGATCAACCGGGTCCACGAGGCCCGGCTGACCAAGCAGCAGACCGTTATGTTCGCGGTGGCCGACGCCGTCACTCATCTGGAAGTGGGCGCGGCTCTGGCCCGGCGAGCCATGGGGATGGCCCCGGATGACCCGGCGGCCGAGCGCTACCGGCTCATGTCCCGGTTTTTCGCGGCCGAGGTGAGCACCCTGGTGGCGGACCGGGCCGCCTATATCGCCACCGGTTCCGGGGCTTTCGGAGACGGGGCCGAGGTTCTGGCGGCAGTGGACCATTCAGGCTTATCGGTGGCCCGCGCGGGCGTGATCCCGGACGCCGACCGGATCGCCGACATGGTCTTCGAGAGGTAAACCCCATGGCGGATGATCAAACCATTGTGGTGACCGGCGGGTCCCGAGGCATCGGCCGGGCGATCTGTGTGGCCCTGGCCGGCCCCGGACGCCGGATCTATTTCAACTACCGGTCCGACGCGGCCGCCGCCGAAACGACCGTGGCGGCGGTGGAAGCGGCCGGTGGCTCGGCCGTGGCCGTCGAGGCCGACGTGACCGACGAGGCGGCCGTGGCCGGGCTCTTCGAGCGGGTGGCCGACGAGGCCAAGGGGGTGTTTGCCCTGGTCAACAACGCCGGGATCACCCGGGACGGCTTGATTTTGCGGATGAAACGCCGGGACTGGGACGCGGTGATGGAGACCAACCTCACCGGGGCCTTTTTCTGTACCCGGGCCGCGGCCAAGATGATGATTCGGGCCCGAACCGGCCGGATTGTCAACATCTCGTCGGTGGTGGGATCGTCCGGGAACCCCGGACAGGCCAACTACGTCTCGGCCAAAGCGGGCCTCATCGGGCTGACCAAGGCGGTGGCCCGGGAGCTGGCCCCTCGGGGGATCACCGTCAACGCGGTGGCGCCGGGCTATGTGGAAACGGATATGACCCGGGACCTCGGCGACAAGGCCCGGGATGCCATGCTCGCGGGAATACCCCTGGGGCGGGCCGGGACCGCCGAGGAGGTCGCCTCGGCGGTGGCCTTTCTGGTGTCTGATGGAGCCGCCTATATCACCGGCCAGGTGATCGGTGTGAACGGCGGAATGTACATGTAATCATGAAGGAGACGGACAGTCATGTCGATTGAGGATAAAGTCAAGAAAATCATCTCAGAAAAGCTTTCCGTGGATATGGCGGAAGTGGTGCCCCAGGCGTCCTTCGTGGATGATCTGGGGGCGGATTCCCTGGACCTGGTGGAGCTGATCATGTCCATGGAGGAGGAGTTCGATATCGATATCTCCGATGAGGACGCGGAGGGCATCGTGACGGTCAAGGATGCCATCGCCTACGTCACGGCCAATTAGCAGTGCCGTGATCGGGCATGGGCCGCTCGCTTGATGACCGCCGGGGGTTGTCCCCCGGCGGCATCACGGCTTAACCCCAACAATCAATCCGAAAGCAAGAGGAGTCGGCAGTGGACAGACGGGTTGTGGTCACCGGAGTCGGGCTGGTCACCCCCCTCGGGGTGGGTGTGGACGAGACGTGGTCGGCGCTTCTGGCCGGCAAATCGGGGATCGGGGAGATCACCCGGTTCGATACGACCGGGTTCGCCACCCGGATCGCCGGCGAGGTCAAGGGCTTCCAACCCGCCGACTTTCTGGCCAAAAAGGACGCCAAGCGGCTTCAGCCGTTTATCGCCTACGCGGTGGCCGCCGCCCGGATGGCGCTGGCCGATTCGGGGCTGGTCATCACCGAGGAGAACGGGGCCCGGATCGGGGTCCTCACCGGCTGCGGGCTTGGCGGGCTGGAGATCCTGGAGACCAACGCCCGGATCATCGAGGAAAAGGGCCCCAAGCGGGTGAGCCCCTTCTTCATCCCCATGATGATCGGCAACATGGCGGCGGGGATGATCTCCATCTACCTCGGGGCCAAGGGCCCCAACGCTTCGGTGGCCACCGCCTGCGCCGCCGGGACCCATGGGGTGGGAGATGCGTTCAAGCTCATCAAAAGCGGGGCCGCCGACGCCATGGTCACCGGCGGCGTCGAGTCGGTGATCTCCCCGACCTGCATCGCCGGTTTTAACGCCATGAAGGCCCTGTCCACCCGGAACGACGATCCCACTCGGGCCTCCCGCCCCTTTGACCGGGACCGGGACGGCTTCGTGGTGGGCGAAGGCAGCGGCATCCTGATCCTGGAGCCCTTAGAGGCGGCCCGGGAGCGGGGCGCCCGGATCTACGCCGAGGTGGTCGGCTACGGGATGAGCGGAGACGGCTATCACATGACCGCGCCGCCGGAGGACGGCGAGGGCGCGGTCCGGTGTATGCAAGCCGCTCTGGACGACGCCGGCCTGCCCGCGTCCGCCATCGACTACATCAACGCTCACGGCACCTCCACGCCCCTGAACGACCTCTACGAAACCCGGGCGGTCAAGACCGTTTTCGGCGACCGGGCTTACCAGATCCCCATGAGCTCCACCAAGTCGATGACCGGCCACCTTCTTGGCGGGGCCGGGGGGATCGAGACGGTTTTCACGGCGCTCACCCTTCATCACGGGGCCATCCCCCCCACCATCAACCTCGACCACCCCGGTGAGGAATGCGACCTCGACTACGTGCCCCACACGGCCCGATATGCCGAGGTCCGGACCGCCATGACCAACTCCTTCGGCTTCGGCGGGACCAACGCGACGCTGGTTTTACAGCGGGTCGAGTGAGCCTGCCTTAAGCT
>CAYNGG010000019.1:8867-20130 GCA_964396575.1 uncultured Desulfobacteraceae bacterium
TGAGCCTGCCTTAAGCTCCGGCCACGCCGGCTTTCAGCACCACGGTGATGGTGGTCCCGCCGTTGTCGGGTCCCTCACGGGAGTCCACCGCCACCGTCCCCCCGTAAGCGGTCACGAATTTCTTCACCAGGTGGAGCCCGAAGCCGGTGCCCATTTCCCCGCAAGTGCCGGGTCGGCTCCGGCATCGGGAGAGATCGAACAGCTCGTCCACCAGCTCCGGCGGCATCCCGATCCCATGGTCGGCCACCGTGAGGACCACTCCGTCGGCGCCATCGGTTCCCGTGACGGCTTCGGCCGCCAATCGGACGGTGGCGCCGGAGGGGGAAAATTTGATGGCGTTGGTGAGGAGGTTGTTCAGGACCGACGAGACCATGGAGACCGGCTCGGCCAGAACCGTCAGCTCCGGGTCCACCGTCGCGTCCACCCGAATTTCCTTTTCGGCGATCCGCTGCTGAAGCAGGGTTCGGGCTTCGGCTATTGTGTCGGCCAGGTTGACCGGTGACAGGACCAGCTCCCGCTCCTCGAGGCTCCGCATCCGCCGGACCAGGTCGATGACGTCAAGGCCGTTCTGGGCCGAGCTGATCAGGAGATGCCGCCAGCGGTCGAAATCGGCCTCGGTCTGGATGAGGTGGATCATGGAGAGGATGGCCGAAAAGGGGTTGGCCAGGTCATGGCAGAGGATGTGGAGGAGCTCCCGGCGATCCTCGCTGATCCGCCGGATGGTCTCCCGGCTCCGGCGGAGGCGCTCGGTCTTCTCCTTGAGCGACAGATGGGTCCGGACCCGGGCCAGCAGCTCCGAGGCATTGAACGGCTTGGTCACGTAATCGACGGCGCCCAGGGCGAACCCCCGGGCGATGTCCTCGGGATCGGTCCGGGCGGTGAGGAAAATGACCGGGATCTCCCGGGTCGCCGGGTCAGCCTTGAGCCGGCGGCAGGTCTCGTATCCGTCCATGCCCGGCATCATGATATCGAGGAGGATCAGATCGACGGCCCCGTGGCGGGGCTCCACCGCTTTCAGGGCTTGAGCCCCGGTCTGGGCCATCCGAAGCCGGTAGCCCTCGCTTTTCAGGATCGTCCCCACCAATTGGATGTTTTTCGGGATGTCATCGACGATCAGGATCGTCGGCTGGCTCGCTTCGGTCATCTGGCCTCACCATTGTTCGGACCCCGGCGGACCGTCTTGATCAGGTCGGCATATCCGGCCAGGGTGGTCAGCATCGGCTCCACCTCGAATCGGCTTGCATGGCGGGCCAGGTGGTCTCCCCAGACGGCGAGGGGGGGATAGCCCAGCTCATGTCCGATCCGGGCCGCCCGCCGACCCAGCGCCTCGATGTCGGAGACGGTCAACGTCGCCGAGACCGTTTCCCACTCCCCTTCCATGGCGGTCATCTCTTTGGCCAGAGCCCTACGGGTGGTTTCGTCCAGCGAGGCCGGCGGGGCCTCCCATGCCGGCGGCGGCGGAGGGGCGGCGGCATCGGCATCGGCCGGAGGGGCCTGGACCGGCAGAAACCGCCGCATCTCTTCCAGGAGCTGGTCTCCGTCCACCGGTTTGCGAAGGTAGCCGTCGGAGATCTCCCGGATCTCCGCTTCATTGTCCTTCATGGCGGCGGCGGTCACCGCCACGATGGGGATCGTCCGGGTCGCCGGATCGGCTTTGAGGCGGCGGATGGCCTCGACGCCGTCCACCGGCGCCATCTTGATATCCATGAGGATGAGGTCGGGGGACTGGGCATGGGCGGCCGCCACCGCCGCTTCCCCGTCTTCGGCCTCCAGGAGCTCGATGGGCTGGTCCTCCAGAAAGGACCGGATGAGCTCCCGGTTGATGGCGACGTCCTCGGCCACCAGGACGGTCGCCGGCTGGAAGATGATCCCGGTGGACGGCTGGGACACGGCGGCCGGCGACGGTGCCGCCGAGGCATCGAGGATCTTCACCCCCGGCAGGGTAACCGTGAAGGTCGCCCCCCGTCCCGGCTCGCTGTCCAGAGTGATCCGGCCGCCCATCATCTCCACCAGGCGACGGGTGATGGCCAGCCCCAGGCCGGTCCCCCCGAAGCGGCCATCCCCTTGCCCGCTCCCCTGCTCAAAAGCCTCGAAGATCCGGTCCCGGTCCTCGACGGGGACCCCCGGCCCGGTGTCGGCCACCGAAAAGACCAGCTCGAAGGTCCGCCCGGCCTCGTCCGTCTCACCCCGGCGAACGATCAGGCGGATGCGGCCGGCGTCGGTGAGCTTCACGGCGTTGCCCACCAAATTGAGGAGAATCTGCAGGAGCCGGGCCTCGTCCACGAGAACCGCGTCCGGGAGGTCAGGGGCGATCTCCAGGACGAAGTCGAGCCCCTTTTCGGTGAGCTTCTTCGAGAAAATCCGGGCCATGTCGGAAAAGACCGCATGGGGCACGGTGGGGGCGTACCGGAGCTCAAGCTTCCCGGCGTCCACCTTGGAGAGGTCGAGAATGTCGTTGATGAGGGTCAGGAGAGACTTTCCGCTGGAGCGGATGGCCGAGAGGTATTCCTGGTGGTGCTCGTCAGCGAGCTTTTTTCCCAAAATCTCGGCAAACCCGAGGATGGCGTTCATGGGGGTCCGGATTTCGTGGCTCATGTTGGCCAGAAACTCGCTTTTGGCGCGGTTGGCGGCGTCGGCCTGGATTTTGGCGGCTTCCAGTTGCCGGGCATAGGACTGGAGCGACTCTTCGGCCTGCTTCCGCTCGGTGATGTCCTGGGCGATCCCCACGGCCCGGACCGGCCGTCCCGTCTCATCGTCGAGCCGTTCCCCCTCGGCCCAGAGATGGCGGACCTCGCCGTCCGGGCGGACAATCCGGTACTCGAGGCTGTGCGGTCCCCCGTCGGTCATCATCGCCTCGAAAGCCGCCCGGAACCGGGGGATGTCGTCGGGGTGGATAAAGCGTTCCACCAGGGTCTCTTGTGGGGATGCCTGAACGGATGCCGGGTCAAGACCACAGATCCGGCACAGCTCGTCGGACCACTTAGCGAGCCCCGTGTCGATATCGACCTCCCAGCTTCCGATGTGGGCGATCCGCTGGGCGTGCTGAAGACTGGCCCGGCTTTTTCGGAGAGCGGTTTCAGCCTTCACCCGCTCGGTGATGTCGTGGATAATGGAAAACAGGAGCCGCTCCCCGTTCACCTCGATGGGAGAGGTGTGGACCTCGACGGTCCGGGGATCGCCCGAGGGGCGCTCGATGGTGACCACCTCCGGCCCGGCGATGGTCTCCCCCGCTCTCACCGCCCCGGCCGGAAAGAGCCGGCGGACCTCGGCGGATGCGCTTAAATCACCCCCGAAAAAGGCGTCGGCCGAGGGGTTGGCGTCCACCACCGTTCCGGTCTCCGGGTTGATCAGGAGCATCGACGCGCTATGCCCGGTGAACATCTCCCGGAAGCGGGCCTCGCTGCGGGTCAGGGCGTTGGCGACCTCCCGGAGCTCGGCGGCCCGCTGCTGGAGCGCCTCGTTTTTTTCCGACAGGGCTTGCCTGAGGCGGCTGATCTCCAGGTGGGTCCGGACCCGAACCAGAACCTCCTCAGCCTGAAACGGCTTGGTAATATAATCGACCCCGCCCAGGGAAAAGGCCCGAACCTTGTCGGTCACATCGCTCAGAGCGCTGATGAAGATCACCGGGATTTCCCGGAACCGCTCGTCGGCCTTGATCTGCTCGCAGACCTCGAAGCCCGAAATCCGGGGCATCTTGATGTCCAGCAGGATGAGATCGGGTGGATCGGCCTTGATCACCGAAAGCGCCTGCTGGCCGTTCGGCACCGGACGGACCACATGCCCTTCCTCCATGAGGACCCCGGCCAGCAGCCGGAGGTTGGCACGGGTATCGTCGATGACGACGATGTTGGCGCCGTTTTCTTCAAAGTGAAGCTCATCCATGGGGTATCGTGTTTTCATGGGATGATATCGGAGCGGATTCGGTGAATTCAGCGGTCTGATCCCGATTTTCCATTAAATACCGGCCATAAGTCAACAGTTTTTCATCTGCACCGGCCCCGGCCAGAATTTTAGAAGCTTGCTGAGACCCGCGGATCATACGCTCCCACCCCACCTCACCATGGGGACGCGGGCCTTGGCCTGAGCCCGCGTAATGCCCAGGGAGCCGCCGGGGTCGTCTGTCGGCGGTCAGTCGTCTTTCAGAGGCACCAGGGTCCGGTAGAGGCTCACGCCGGCGTAAAGAAAGATGTAGCCCACCGACAGGAACCGAAGCACGCCGTCCGTTTGGGGGTAAATCCACAAGAGGCCGGCCGTGGCGGCACCCCAGATCAAAGTGGCTATGAGCATAGCCCGGCGGAGGGTTCGGTTCCGGGTGAGAAATTCGAGCTGGGACGGGTAAACGTACTTGACGGGCACGAAGACGAGCAAGGCCAGGACGATAATAAAGGCCAGGTTGGTCCAGGGGGGGGTGTCCCAGAGGTAAAGATAGAGGACAACAATGTTCCAGTATGAGGGGAAGCCTTTGAAGAAGTGGTCTTCGGTTTTGGCATCCACCTGAGAAAACTGATAGGCCGAGACCAGGACCACGAGCATGGCGCCGAAGAATCGCCAGCCGGGGGGCAGCATGTCGGCGGCGATCATGAAAAAGGCGGGAACGATGACGTAGTTGACGTAATCGATCATGTTGTCCAGCAAGGCCCCGTCGATCTGAGGGGCCGCGACCTTGATATGGACCCGCCGGGCCAGACTGCCGTCGGATGCGTCCACGACGATGGCCGCCCCCATGAGCCACAGGGCATAGCGGAACGATCCCCGGTTGATGGCGTCCAGACAGAGCAGGGCCAGAACCGCTCCGGCCGCGGTAAACCCATGAACCAGCCAGGCAACCAGCCGCTGCCGGGCGGATACGATCTCTCCAAATCTGTCGTTGATATCCATAATTCCTTGTTTTCCGGCCCGCCGTCCGGCGGCCCCGGGCGGTTTGCATCATGTCTTGAAAGCGGTCCGTAAGCGGTGTATATAGACCCTTGGTCTTGTGGCGTCGGGGTGGTCCGACGGAATCCTCCGGCTGCATTGTGCCCGCAAGCCCGTCAATCGCCCCCGGCACGATGAAGGGCGGTATAGCATGGATTGACCCTGAAGGCAAACTTCGGCCTATGGTTTGGATAAATAAAACAGTCGGTTTTTTCGCGATCATCCTGGTCCTCGGGGCGGCAGTCCCCGGCGGAGCCGGGACGGGCAGTGAAGTTCCGCCGCCCCTTCGCTTGGGAAAAGACCTGGTGTTCATCGGAGTGCCCGCCGGCTGTTTTGATATGGGGACCGCGGGCGGCGATCCGGACGAGCGGCCGGTCCACCGGGTTTGCCTCTCCCCTTTCTGGATGGGGCGAACCGAGGTGACCAACGCGGCCTTCCGTCGATTCCAACCGGACCACCACGGCGGGTCCTACCGGGGCCGGTCTCTGGACGGAGACCAGCAGCCGGCGGTCAACCTGAGCTGGTCCGAAGCGATGGCCTTTGCGGACTGGCTCACGGACCGGAGCGGCGGCCGGTACCAGGTTTCTCTCCCCACCGAGGCCCAATGGGAATGGGCCTGCCGGCGGGGGGGCGCCGGTTCCCGGATGCCGTCGCCCTGCGCGGATGCCAACGTTTACGACGGTGATGCCGAGGCGGTTTTCGACTTTCCCTGGCCCCGGTTTCCCTGCCGGGACGGCTGGCCGGTAACCGCCCCGGTCGGCCGCCGGCGGCCGGATGCGCTCGGCCTGTATGACCTGATCGGCAACGTCTGGGAATGGTGTGCGGACCGATACCGGCCCGACGCCTACCGGCATCACGACCGGCGGAATCCGCGGGTCGGGGGGCCGGGGATGAGCCGGGTAGTCCGGGGCGGCGGATGGAGCGACGAGCCGAAACACGTGGGCTGCGGCCAGCGGGACGGCTACTGGGATGACTACCGGGGGCCGTTTGTGGGCTTCCGGCTGGTGGTGACGGACCAATGACGCGGATGGGCGATGGTGGATCGGTCTGAAGTCTATATCGAAATGTGCCGCGCGGCGGAGGAGGTGCAGGAGCTGTGGCGCCCCGCTCACGGAGATTTCTACGTGGACGAAAACGGCCGGGTGACCTGCTGGGTGGAGCCGGGTTCGGACCAGCGGCGGGGTGGATTCCTGGTCCGGCGCGAAGGCGCGGTCATCCGAATGAGCCGATACGTCTGGCTGCCCCGCCAGGATCAGCTCATCGAGCTGGCCCAGGAGCCGGGACGGCGATTCGAGCGGACCACCCAGGTCTTTTTCGACTGGGTCAAAGCTCCCTATACCGATGGAAAGTCGCCGCCCTCAGAGCGGTTCGAATCCCTGGAGCAGCTCTGGCTCGGATTCGTGATGCAGCGGAAGTTCTTCCGGCGCTGGGACGGCGTAACGTGGAGCCGGATGCCGCTTTGGCCGGTGTGATCCGGTTCTCTCTCATCGCCCCATCTGATCGCCGACCATCATAAAAGCCCTTCGTCCTTGAGGAGTTTCATGGAACGGCCGCCGATGTTGGTGACCTGGCTGAGAGCCTGGGTAAGGTGAAAGGCGGCTTCCTGGGGGACACCGGAGTTGACCATGACGATGGCGGTGTTCATCGGCTTTTCCACCGGCTCCCACGAGATGCCGCTGGTGAGGGTCTGGGCCAGCCGGACCTCGTTTAAGAGCATGTGGAGATTCGTCCGGATGATCCGTTCGGCCCCGGCCCGATCCGCCTCATGGAGACCGGGCAGGAGCTCGAAGCTCTGGGTGAGCCAGAGAATCCCCGTCTTGATTTTTTCGCTCTGGGCAAACGCCACGATGGCCTCTTTTACTTCCATATCCGTTTCTCCTTAGATTGATTGGCCCGCAAAACCGGATGCCGACCGGCGTCCCGTCCCCGAACGGCGCCGTCAGGCCAGCCTATCGATCCCCGCCCCGCTTTTCAAGGCTTTTTCCGTCCGCCTTTCCGCGTCATTGACAGGGAGAGCGTTTTTGGATAGCGTATCGGGGACGTGAATGGATGGTCGGCAACCGGCGGACAGAGGAGATTATGGCTCGGGATGAATTCTGGTTTCGCCACCCTCGGCGCATCGAGTACGCCCAGATCGATGCTCAAGGGGTGGTCTTCAACAGTCACTACCTGACTTTTTTCGATACGGCGATTTACGAATATCTCCGGGCGGTGGGCTTTGACCTGGAGGCTCACGTCCGGGAGCGGGGCGAGGATTTCCACACGGTCCGGGCCGAGGTCGATTTCCTTTCTCCCATCGGTTTCGGCGAGGAGATCGAGGTCCGCGCCCGGGTCGCCCGGATTGGCCGGACGAGCCTCGACTTCGCTCTGGAGATCTTCGTCGGGGCGGAGACCGCCGAGCCGGCCGCCCGAGGCCGGGTGGTCTGGGTCAACACCCATCAGGCCCGCCGCCGGTCCGTCCCGTTGCCGACCGATCTGATTGACCGGATTCAAAGCCGGGAGGCCGGGCCGAGGGACCCCGGCGGGCCTGCCCCGTCGTCCGGATAAGGAGTTGCCGACATGACCGACACCCATTTCCCGCAAACGGCCAAGCCCTTTGAAATTCAAGCCTACCGACGCCCCAAGGACCCGAGGGAGCTCCGGAAAACCCATGTCGCCTTTACCGGGTCGCCCCAGAAGCACCCCACCGACGACGAGACCCTCATTCTGGTGGCCGACCCTTACAGCGACAGCACACTCTACTACGAGATCCGGGCCCGGGACATCGCCTATGCGGAGCCGCTGCCCAGCGTCGTGGACATGGACGGCCGGACCGTCAACACCGTCCGCGTCTGGGTCAAAAAGGGGAGCCTCGCCATCCTTTGCTCCCCCTTTATCGTGGCGGACACGGGCCGGCCGATCCGATGAAACCCGCGCTCGCGGGGGGAGATCACTCATGAAAATCGGTATCATTATTGTAATCATCCTCGGCCTCCTGACGGCCGGGGCACTCAACTACCACATTATCCTGGTGGACGGGGGCATCAAGCTCTTGAAAAAGGCGGACATGACCCTCGAATACACCTTCGTGGATGCCCGGGGCGCCAAGAAGTTCAAACTCTTTTTGATCCCCGAGCTGGCCAGGGCGGGGCTCAAGGAGCTGCTCCGTGAGGAGGGCATCACCGTCGAGCGCTGAGATCCCCGGATATCTTGCGCGGCGGCGGTCGGTGCCGGGATGTCATGATGACCCGAAAGGGCAGCTCGATCACCAGCTCGATCAGATAGCCGGCCAGCATGAGAAGCAGGATGAAGGGAACCTTGACGAAGGTCGGAATGCGCGATCCGTCGGTCTTCACTGGGGTGGTCTCCGTTCTGGAAATCAGGGATCCGGTCTCGATCCGGTTGGCCGTCGCCGTTCCGAAACGGGAGGCGGGCATTTGGATAACATGACCCCGGCCCCATTTCAATACCCGATCCCATCGATTCCGCGGGGAATTCGTCCATGAAATACACCGTCACAGACATGATTCCCGTATCCACGGTCCATGAGCTGACCACGTCCTTTTACGCCGCCACCGGGATTCCCAATGCGATCATTGACCTCTCGGGGACGGTAATCACCGCCTCGGGGTGGCAGGAGATCTGCACCCGGTTCCACCGGCAACACCCCGAAGCCAAAGCGGCCTGCATCGACAGCGACGTGGCCGTCACCGAGCGGATTCAGCGGGGCGGGGAGCCCTACGCGATCTACGAATGCCCCCATGGCCTCACCGACGCGGCGGCGCCGATCATCGTGGCGGGGAAGCACCTGGCCAACTGCTTCACGGGCCAGTTCTTCACTCGGAAACCAACGGCCGACGACCTGGCCCGGTTCCGGGACCAGGCCCGGCGGTATGGGTTCGACCCGGAGGATTACCTGACGGCGGTCGCTCAGGTGCCGGTCATCGAGATGTCTCGGCTGAGCTCGATCTTAAGTTATCTCAGCCGATTCGCCGAGCTATTGGCCGAAACCGGACTGGCCCGGCTGAATGCCCTCCGGAGCCGGGATGAGCTCGAGCAGCGGGTGGCTGAGCGGACCGCGGAGCTGAATAGGCTCAACGGAGCGCTCCGAAACCAGGAGGAGCGATACCGCCGGCTGGTGGAGCGATCCCCGGACATCATCTACTCTTTTTCTCCGAAAACCGGCGGGTCCTATGTTTCCCAGCGGGTCACCGAAATCCTCGGTTATTCGGTGGAGCAGCTTCAGGCGGACCCCTTTCTCTGGTACCGGTCGATTCACCCCGATGACAAACCGGCGGTGGACCGGGGTATCCGGGAGCATGCCGATGACCTGGATTTCGAGATCGAATACCGGATTCAGGATGCCGGTGGCCGTTGGCATTGGTTCTATGACCGGTCCATCGGGCGGGGGGAGCAGGATGGCGCGCGGGTCATCGAGGGGCTGGCCATGGACATCACCGACCGGAAGGAGACCGAGGAGGCCCTGCGCGAGAGCGAGACCCGGTTTCGGATGATCACCGACTCCCTGCCCGTCCTGATCGCCGAGCTGGACCGGAATCTCCGATACGTCTTCCTCAACCGCCGCTATGAGGAGCTTTTCGGGAAGGACTCGGATACCTGCATCGGCCTCCACGTTCGGGAGCTCCTCGGCGAGCAGGGCTTTGAAATCGTAGCGCCCTATCTCCGCCGGGCCCTGGCGGGGGAAAAGGTCTTCTACGAGTACGAGCTGCCCCTGTCGGACGGCACCGCCCAGACGGTCTATGCCCACTATCTCCCCCGCATTGACGAGGACGGGGAGGTAAAAGGGATCTACGTCTGGGCTCAGGACGTAACCCCCACCAAGCAGATCGAAGAGCATCTCCGGCGGGCATACGAGGAAATCTCCTCGGCCAAGGAGACCCTGGAGTTTGAAAACCATCAGCGCCGGCAGACCGAGGACCAGCTCAAGGTCCTGCTCAAGGAGACGGAGCGGGCAAACCGGGAGCTGGAGGATTTCGCCTATGTGGTCTCCCACGACCTCAAGGCGCCCTTGAGAGGGATCAGCTCCCTGACCAATTGGATCGCCGAGGACTACGCTGACCAGTTGGACGCGGAGGGACGGGAGTTTCTCGACGACCTCAAGGGCCAGGCCCGGTTGATGCACAACCTCATCGACGGGATTCTCCAGTATTCCCGGGTGGGCCGGGGTAAGGTGGCTCCGGAGTCCGTGGACGCCGATACCCTGGTCCGGGAGACCATCGAAAGCCTCTCGCCACCTGAGTCCATCGAAATCCGGGTGGACGGCATCCTTCCCCTGGTCACCTACGACTACACTCACCTCCACCAGGTCTTCCAGAACCTCATCGACAACGCCATCCGCCACCTGGGCAAGCCCGAAGGGGAGATCGTGATCTCCTGCCGGGAGACGCGGACAGCCTTCGAGATCTCTGTCCGGGACACCGGCGTCGGGATTCCGGAGCGCCATTTCGAGCGGATTTTCAAGATGTTTCAGACCCTGGGCACCGATGCCGGGTCGGACTCAACGGGGATCGGCCTGGCCCTGGTCAAGCGGATCGTGGAGCGCCACGGCGGGACGGTGCGGGTGGAATCCACCGAAGGGGAAGGCAGTGCCTTTTACTTCACCGTGCCCCGGCAGGCCCCGGGTCCCATAGCCCGGGACGGAATACGGGTCCTGCTGATTGACGACAACGCGGAGTTTTCCGAGGTGACCACCCGGATGATCCAGCGGGCCGGGGGCGAGGTCCTCTGGGCCGCTGGTGGCGATACGGCCCGGGGGTTTCTGGCCGACTCGTCCCGGGAAATCGACCTGATTCTCCTGGACGTCTATCTTCCCGCTGACGACACCCTGACCCTGTACGAGTCTCTCCGCCGGCTCCGCCCCGCCGCCCGGATCATCGCCTGCACCGGCATGGGCGGGACCGATGAGCTGATCGCCCTCGAGGCGGCGGGAGTGGACGGGGTGATCCACAAGCCTTTCCAATACAACGAGCTTATCGAGCTGTTGGGACAATCCCGCCCGGAAGAATCGGAGACCTCATGAAAAACACGGTGCCCATCCTGCTGATTGAAGACAACCCCATCGACGTCAAGACCGTCAAACGGGCGTTCAAGAAAAACCGGATCATCAACCCCCTTTTCATGGTCCGAAACGGGGAGGACGCCCTGGCCTTTCTCCGGCATGAGCCCCCCTACACCGACCCCGACACCTCGCCTCAGCCCGGCCTGATGCTCCTCGATCTGAACATGCCGGTGATGAACGGGATCGAGCTGCTCCAGGAGATCAAGGCCGACGACGAGCTCCGGCGGATTCCGGTGATCGTCCTGACCACCTCGCGGGAGGAAACCGACCGGGTGGAGAGCTTCAACCTCG
>CAYNGG010000020.1:0-20115 GCA_964396575.1 uncultured Desulfobacteraceae bacterium
AAATTGGCCTATTGCAAGATTTGTGCCATGAAATACCTAAATTGGAATACTATAAACGATTTTAGTTTAGGACTTAAGAACGGAAAAATCAAATCAACAAAACTCCCTGAACATATAAAAGCCCTTTTCTTTAGGCTTGAAGAATGTTACATACCCTTTGAAATGGTAGCAGAATATAATGTTCAAAATAGACTACCTCCATTGTACGCAATAGTACAATTGCTGCCTATTTTTTTTGAATGTTATGAGGCAATTAAAAAAGACATAAACTTGGGCTATAACTCCGAAGATCGCTTTATTCGGAAAATGAAGAATCCCTCTTATATATTAACTTTTTTAAAGCAATTTAGAGATATCCTCATTCCTTGGTGGCTATAATATCGCCTTATACAACACACATTACTCTTAACAAAATAGTTGTTATACGCCTACTTTCTTGGGAAATTTAAATATATGCGACACGATATCCACCACATGAATCCACCATTCAAATATCCGACATCCTCCCCCAATCCCCCTCCGTCACCCGCTGATCCGGGCCTTGAGCCGGGAGAGGGTCTCCCAGGAGAAGCTCGGTTGACAGGGAAAGACGGCGTTGTTGGTGAAGACCGGATCGGATTCCAGGGGGTAGCGCGATGCCTCGCGGGCCGTCGGCCAGAGACCGGTGCCGGGGATGGGGGTGTAGTGGGCGAGGATCGGGGTGATCCCTTCGGCCTTGACCGCGTCGATGGCCGGGACCAGATCATCTTCCGTCTGCCCCGGCAGTCCCCAGAGGAGATAAGCCCCCACCGACGTTCCCGAAAACCCGGCTCGTCTGAGGGCGGCGGCGGCCCGGCGAAACCCCGGAAAAGTGACTTTCTGGTCGAGCCCCCGCCTGTCGGCGTCGGTGGTTTCCAGCCCCAGCCGGAGGGTTTCGACCCCGGCCCGCCGCATCAAGGCCGCCATCCGGTCATCCATTTCCCGGATGTGGACGGCGTTGGGGGTGTGAAACCGGACCCGGCGACCGCTCCGGACCACCGCCTCGAAAAGGGGGATGGCGTGACGCTCCGGGTGGACCAGCAAGGCGTCGTCGTAAAAGACGAAATCGATCACGCCGTGGGCGTCGTGCCAATAGGCGATCTCGGCGGCCACGGAGTCGGGAGATCGCCGCCGGCTCACCGGGTCCAGAAGGCCGGACGCGCAATAGGCGCACCTGAATGGGCAGCCCCGGACGGTCTGGAGGGGGACAAAGGGAATCCGCCGGCAGAGGTCGAGGGCCGGATAGGGCCAGGCGTCCGGATTTTCGGGGTCGAGCCGGGACCGTCCCCCGGCTCCGGTCAGGCGGCCGGCCAGCTCGACGATCTCCCCTTCGGCCGCCGAGGTCACCACCCGGTCGGCCCCGATCCGGCCGGCCGCATGCTCGCTCAGCAGGCGAGCGTAGATCCCCCCCAGGAGGATCGGCGTCTTCGGAAAAGCCTCGCGAAGATGAGCCACGGTCTCGGCCACCCCCGGATACCAGTAGGTCATCATCGAGGTGACCAGGATCAGATCGGGCCGCGGTTGAACGGCCAGGTCCTTCCGGATGACCGCCGGGTCGATCCCGTAGCGGGAATAGGTTCGGGGGACATCTTCGAGTCCCGGCGGCCGGGGGATCGGGGTTTTGGGATACGGCCCCCGGCCGCAACGGGCCGTCGGGTCCGTCGGCGGGAGGGAGGGGTGGAACCGGTCAAGGCAGTCGATGAGATCAACGGCATAGCCGTGGGCCCGGAGGATCGCCCCGAGGCGGAGGAGGCCCAGGGGCCGGGCCCAGACGTCATAGGCCGCGAAATCGTGAATCCAGGGGTTGACCAGAAGGAGGCGGGGCGTGTCGGGGATCAGTTTTCCGGCACCGGGGGGAAGTAGGTCATCGAGGTTTTTTTGAGCTCCCGCCGGCTGAAGAGCAGCGTGTACCGGCGGACCCCGGTCCGCTCCGAGAGCTTCCGGGCGATCCGGTGACAGGCATCCTCGTTTCGGGCATGGACCATGGTGTAGAGGTTGTAGGGCCAGTCCGGGCCCGGGTCCCGGCGGTAGCAGTGGGAGATGTGGCGGGATGACGCCATCCGGTGGCCCACCGTCTCCATTTCCGCCTCGTCCACGGCCCAGGCGACCATGGCATTGGCGGCGTAGCCTGATTTCTGATGCCGGAGGGTGGCCCCGAACCGCCGGATGATCCCTCGGTTTACCAGATCCTGGATCACCTCCAGCAATTGGGTCTCGGTGATCCCCAGGGTTTCGGCGATCTCCAGGTAGGGCCGGGAGACCACCGGGATGTCGCCCTGGAGCGCGGCAATGACCTGTTTTTCCAATTCCGTAAGCATGATGCCGACCGTTTCCGCCCCGCCGCGGCGGGGGCGTCAAGGATGCTTGTCAGTGGGGGATCAGCTCGGGAAAGAGGCGGCCGATCTCGGCTTCCGAGGCGCCGCAAATCCCCCGGTCCGTGATAAAGCCGGTGACCAGGCGGGCCGGGGTCAGGTCAAAGGCGTAGTTGGCCGCCGGGCTGTCGGCCGGGGTCAGCCGGACGGTCCGGGGGGTCTCCCCGTCAATCCCCCAGACGGTCGAGACCTCCGCCGGGTCCCGCTCCTCGATGGGAATCCGCCGGCCGTCATCCAGGCCGCCGTCAAAGGTGGAGCCGGGCAGGGCGACGTAAAAGGGGACCCCGTTGTCCCGGGCCGCCAGGGCCTTCAAATAGGTGCCGATCTTATTGGCCACGTCCCCGGTCCGGGTGGTCCGGTCGGTTCCCACGATGACCAGATCGACCATCCCCCGCTGCATCAGGTGGCCCCCGGCGTTGTCCACGATCACCGTGTGGGGGACTCCGGCCCGGCCCAGCTCCCAGGCGGTGAGCCGGGCTCCCTGGTTCAGCGGGCGGGTTTCGTCCACCCAGACCTGGACCGGGATGCCCCGCTGGTGAGCGGCGTAGATGGGCGCCGTGGCGGTCCCGTGCTCGACACAGGCCAGCCACCCGGCGTTGCAGTGGGTCAGAATCCGGACCGGCTCGCCTTCCCGCCGGCGGGCGACCTCGGCCAGAATCTCCAGCCCGGCCTCGCCGATCCGGCGGCAGCTATCGGCTTCGGCCTCGCAAATCCCGTCGGCGGCGGTCCGGGCCGCTTCGGCCCACCCTTCCGGGGAACCGGCATTCCGAACCGCCGCCCGAACCCGGTCCACGGCCCAGACGAGGTTGACCGCCGTGGGCCGGGCCGATGCGATCCGGTCACAGAGCGCCTCGAACCGGTCCCGGTCTCCTTGGGCCTCGAAGACCGCCAGGTAAACGCCGTAGGCCCCGGTGGCCCCGATGAGGGGGGCGCCCCGGACCATCATCTCCCGGATCGCCCGGATCACATCCCCGGTATCCGCCAGATCGGCGATCACGAAGGCGTGGGGGAGCTGGCGCTGATCGATGATTTGAACCCGTCGGCCATCCGGCGCCAGCCAGATGGGCCGCTTCACTGTAGTATAATCCGACATCAGTCTCCTTTGCCCCGGCGTGAGGCGATCCCCGCCGGCGGTGAATTCGGGTTTACAATGGGGACAAGAACCGGTACAAGAGGATCGACATCAACGAATCGATTTCCGCTGACTTCGAAGAAAGGAGCCGAGCATGTCCGACAACGTGGTAATCGTCCTGTCCTGCGGCACCGATAATCCCAACCGGGCCACCCGGGGCCTCTTTCTGGCGATGACCGCTCACCAGCAGGGGAAGAACACAGCCGTTTTCCTGCTCGACGAAGCGGTTTCTCTTGCCCGCCGCGGCATCACTGACCATCTCCAGGCCGCCACCGGGGACTCGGCCGCGGACCACCTGGTTTATCTCCAGGAGTTCGAGGTCCCCATCCTCGTCTGCACCCCCTGCGCCGTCACCCGGCGGATCACCGAAGCCGACCTGGTGGAGGGGGCCCGGATGGCGACCGGCGCGGAGCTTATCGGCCTCGCCGACAACGCCACGGTCTTCAGCCTCTAACCCGCCCCCGATCACGTTCCTTCCAGAAAGAGCGGGACCCGGACAAACCGGGTCCCATCCACCAGCCCCTGGTCGGTGAGCTTCAGCTCGGGGATCACCGGGAGGGCCAGAAAGGAGAGGGTTCCAAAGGGGTCGGCCAGTCCGCAGCCGAGGTCCTTTGCGGCCCGGACCAGCCGGTCGAGCCCCTCGCTGACCTCGGCCACCGGCGCGGTGGACATGAGCCCGGCCACGGGCAGCGGGAGACGGTGGATCGTCCCGGCTGCTTCATCGACCACGGCGAGCCCGCCGCCCATCCGGGCTACCGTCCGGATGGCCCTTTTCATGGATGCGTCGTCGGCGCCCACGGCGATCAGGTTGTGGGAGTCGTGAGCAACACTCGAGGCCAGGGCCCCGCGTTTCAATCCGAATCCCCGGACAAAGCCGATCCCCGTCCCGGCCCGGCCGGTATATCGTTCCACCACCGCCAGCTTCAACAGGTCCCGGTCCGGATCGGCAACCGCCCGGCCGCCGACCGATCGGGGGACTTCCTCCCGGGCCCGGGTGACGATCTGGCCGGGAATCAGCTCGATCACCCGAATCCGCCGCCCGGCCAGCTCGACGCTCAGATCGATCTCGCCGTCCGGCAGGTGCATGGCCGACGGCGCGGTCACCAGGTCGGGAAACCGGACTTCCGAACGAATGGCCCCGTCCTCGGCCACCCACTCCCCGCGCCGGTAAACCCGTTCGGCCACCGGCCGGGACAGGTCGGAGAAGACCACCAAATCCGCCCATCGGCCGGGGGCCACCGCGCCCCGGTCCCGGAGGCCGAAATACCGGGCCGGGTGGAGGGTGGCCATCCGGATCGCGGTAATCGGGTCAACCCCGCCGGCGATGGCTTCCCGGAGGATGTGGTCGATGTGGCCCTCGGCCATGATGTCCCCGGCGTTCCGGTCGTCGGTACACCATAAGAGCCGGGCCGCGGTCCGATCCGAGACCAGCGGGAGGAGGTCGTGGAGGTTCCGGGCGCAGCTTCCCTCACGGATCATGACGTGCATCCCGCCGGCGAGCTTTTCCCGAGCCTCGTCAACGGTGGTGCATTCGTGGTCGGACCGGATGCCGGCGGTCAGATAGGCGGCCAGGTCCCGGCCCGAGACCCCCGGGGCGTGACCATCGATCCGGAGCCCCCGGTCGGCCGCCGCCGTGATCTTAGCCAGGACTTCGGCCTGGGCGTCGATCACCCCCGGATAATTCATCATCTCCCCCAGCCCCACCACCCGGGGATGATCCATGAACGGAATCAGGTCTTCGGCCCCCAGGGCGGCCCCGGCCGTCTCCAGATCGGTGGCCGGCACACACGAGGGGAGTGTGAAACAGACTGACAGGGGGAGGTCCTCGGAGGCGGTCAGCATGTAGCGGAGGCCCTCGGCGCCCAGGACGTTGGCGATCTCGTGGGGGTCGGCCACGATGCTGGTGGTCCCAAGGGGCAACAGGGCCCGAGCCAGCTCGGAGACGACGGTCATGGCGCTTTCGATGTGAACGTGAGGGTCGATGAAGCCGGGGCAGACGTAGCGCCCGCCGAGGTCCGTCCGCCGGCGGGCCGGCCGGTCTCCGCCCACCCCAACGATCCACCCGTCGGCCACGGCAATGGTCCCGTGTCGGATCTCCCCGGAAAAGACCTCGATGATCCGGGCGTTTTCCAGCAGGTGATCGGCCGGATCATCGCCATGGGCCGCCCGGATTCGATGGGCTAACGCCATTTCCCCCCCTCACGGTCGGCGCTGATCCGGCGCCCCACGGCTCGGGCGGCTGCCTTGATCCCGGCCTCGTCCAGGGTGGTCAAAAGGCCTCGCCGGAGCAGCCAGCGTCCGGCCACCATGACGTCGGTCACGTCATCGCCCCGGACGGCGTAAACCAGATGGGAGCAGGGCTCGTAGAGGGGCACCAGGTGGGGCCGGTCCACCGAAATCCGGATCAGATCGGCGGCCCGGCCGGGGATGAGGGCGCCGACGGTCTCGCCCAGGCCCACGGCTCGCGCCCCGGTCCGGGTGAGCATGGCCACCACGGTCGCGGCCGACAGGGCGGTGGGGTCGCCGGTTGCGACCTTTTGGAGCTTGGCGGCCCGGTCGGCGGCCCCGAACAGGTCCAGGGTGTTGGCGGATGCGCACCCGTCGGTGCCCAGCCCCACCGGGACCCCGGCGGCCATCAGCGCCGGGACCGGGGCGATCCCGCTGGCCAGCTTCATGTTGCTCTCCGGACAATGGGCCACCGCCGCCCCCCGGCGGGCGATGATCTCGCGGTCCTTCTCGTCGATCCAGACCCCGTGGACGAGAAGGGTCCGTTCGTCTATCACCCCGAGTTGGTCGAGCCGGGCCACCGGCGAGACCCCCCACTCCTGGAAGGACTGGTCCCGCTCGCTCCGGGTCTCGGCCACGTGGATCTGAAACGGGTGAAGACCGGCGGCCGTTTTGCCCGCCTGCAAGGTTGCGTCACCGCAGGTGTAAGGGGAATGGCAGAAGATGGACGGGGTGATCCGGTCGGAGACGTTTGCCCACCGGTCCAGAAAGGCGGCGGCGGTCCGGACGCCATCGGCGGGGTCGGGAACCCCCGGAGCCGGGAAATCGATCCCCCCCTGCCCCAGAACGGCCCGCATCCCCGACTCCAGAACCGCCTCGGCCACGGCATCCTCGTGGAAGTAGCCGTCACAGCAGGTGGTGGTGCCGGACCGGATCATCTCGGCGCAGGCCAGGCGGGTTCCAATGGCCACCGTCTCGGGATTGATGTACCGGCGCTCGGCCTCGAAGATTTGTTCGTTAAGCCAGACGGCCAGGGGGAGGTCGTCGGCCAGCCCCCGGAAGAGGGTCATGGGGAGATGGGTGTGGGTGTTGATCAGGCCCGGCATGACGATCCCGCCGCCGGCGTCCACGGTTTCGGCCGCCGGCGGGAGCGGATCAGTCATGGACCCCACCCCGGCAATCCGGCCGTCGGTGATGCCGACCCAGCCGTTGCGATGGACCGTATCCGCCTCGTCGGCGGTGATCACGATGGCCTTGTCAATCCGTGTGTCCAATTGATCCATGGCCCTGATATATGGCCGATGCCGGCGGACGTGTGGAGGCTAAGGGCCGGGAATCGGGCCACGCAAGAAGACCTCCGAGGTTTCCAAATCTTTGGAAACCTCGGATGTCTGGTTTTTGGATGAAAGCGACGGGAAATGGGCGCGTTACTGCTTGTCGCCCTTGACTTCCTCGAAGTCGGCGTCAACCACGTCATCCTCGCCGCCGCCGCGCCCGCTTTCGGCGCCTCCGCCTCCGCCGGACGCGCCTTCGTCGCCGGTTGGGCCGCCCTCTGTTCCGGCCCCTTCGCCGGCCGCCTGCTGATACATGGCTTCGGCCAGCTTGTGGGAGGTCTGGGTCAGCTCCTCGCTGAGCCGATTGATCTCCTCGGGGTCGTCGCCTTCCATGGCCTTTTTCAGCTTTTCCGTGGCCGCTTCCACGTTGCTCTTGGTGGTGGCGTCTATCTTATCGCCGAGGTCTTTGATCGACTTTTCGGTCTGGTAGATCAGGGAGTCGGCACCGTTCCGGGCCTCGACCAGCTCCCGGCGCTTCCGGTCATCCTCGGCGTGCATCTCGGCGTCCTTGACCAGCTTGTCGATCTCTTCCTGGGAGAGGCCCGACGAGGCCGTGATCCGGATGGACTGCTCCTTGCCGGTGGCCAGGTCCTTGGCCGAGACGTTGACGATGCCGTTGGCGTCGATGTCGAAGGTCACCTCGATCTGAGGCACGCCCCGGGGAGCCGCCGGGATTCCCACCAGCTCGAACCGGCCGAGGGTCTTGTTCCCGGCGGCCATCTCCCGCTCACCCTGGAGCACGTGAATCGAGACCGCCGGCTGATTGTCGGCCGCGGTGGAGAAGACCTGGCTTTTCTTGGTGGGAATGGTGGTGTTCTTTTCGATGAGCTTGGTCATGACCCCGCCCAGGGTTTCGATGCCCAGGGAGAGGGGGGTGACATCGAGCAGGAGGACGTCCTTGACGTCGCCCTTGAGGACGCCGCCCTGGATGGCCGCGCCAATGGCCACCACCTCATCGGGGTTGACCCCCTTGTGGGGATCCCGGCCGAAGATGCTCTTCACCCGCTCCTGGACCGCCGGCATCCGGGTCATCCCGCCCACCAGGATGACCTCGTTGATATCGTTGGGGCTCAGGCCGGAGTCCTTCAGGGCGGTCTTGCAGGGGCCGACAAGGTTGTCCAGGAGGTCGCTGACCAGGGATTCGAGCCGGGCCCGGCTGATCCGGATGTTCAGGTGCTTGGGACCGGCGCTGTCGGCGGTGATAAAGGGAAGGTTGACGTCGGTCTCCATGGAGGTGGACAGCTCCATCTTGGCCTTTTCCGCCGCTTCCTTGAGCCGCTGGAGGGCCATCTTGTCGCTCCGGAGGTCAATGCCCTGGTCCTTTTTGAACTCATCGGCCAGGTAGTCGATGAGGCGGAGGTCGAAGTCCTCACCGCCGAGATGGGTATCGCCGTTGGTGGCCTTTACCTCGAAGACCCCTTCGCCGATCTCCAGAATCGAGATGTCGAAGGTCCCGCCGCCCAGGTCGAAGACCGCGATCTTCTCTTCGGCCTTCTTGTCCAGCCCGTAGGCGAGCGATGCGGCGGTGGGCTCGTTGATGATCCGCTGGACGTTTAAGCCGGCGATCTTTCCGGCATCCTTGGTGGACTGCCGCTGGCTGTCGTCAAAGTAGGCCGGCACGGTGATCACCGCGTCGGTGACCGGCTCCCCGAGGTACTCCTCGGCGGTGTGCTTGATGTCGGCGAGGATAAAAGAAGAGATCTCCGCCGGGCTGAGCTGCTTGCCATGGACGTTGATCCGGATATCCCCGTTGGAGGCCTGCTCGATCTTGTAGGGGAGAATCTTCACATCCCGCTGGACCTCCGGCGAGGAGAACTTCCGCCCGATCAGGCGCTTGACCGCAAAGACGGTGTTTTCGGGATTGGTGATGGCCTGACGCTTGGCGATCTGACCCACCAGGCGTTCCCCGCTGCTGGAAAACCCCACAATGGACGGCGTGGTGCGCCCCCCCGAAGGGTTGGTAATGACCTTCGGCTCGCCCCCCTCCATAATGGCCACGCAGGAGTTGGTCGTCCCCAGGTCGATTCCGATGATTTTACCCATTTGCGCTTCCTCCTTCAAATCTTAGAATGTGCGGTGCCGTCCCATTGGATGACCGGGCACCCGCGTCGATCGATATGCAGCTATGACCCGTTTTCGCTTGATGCCTTGGAGACCACCACCATGGCCGGCCGGACCAGCCGGTCGTGAAGCAGGTAGCCTTTGTGGAATTCCCGCAACACGGTGTTTTCAGGGTGATCCGCCGACGGCTCCTGCGCCACGGCCTCATGATATTCCGGGTTGAAGGGCTGGCCCACCGACTCGATGGGCGCAACGCCGTACTTCTCCAAGACCTTCAGAATCTCCCGGCGGGTCATCCTCACCCCTTCCAGGATGCCGGACTCGGCCTCGGATTGACCTTCCGTCGATTCGATGGCCCGTTCGAGATTATCCACCACGGGAAGCAGGTCGGCCACCAGGTTCTCGTTGGCATACTTCCGAAAGCTCTCCATCTCCCGGGATGTCCGCTTTTTGTAGTTGTCGAACTCGGCCGAAACCCGGAGCAGGCGGTCATAGACGTCCTTGGCCTCCAGGCGGGCGGATTCCAGGCGAGTGCAAAGCTCGTCCACCGAATCGGGCGCGGCCTCCGCCGCTTCATCGGACGCCGCGGTGGCATCACCATTGTTTGGCGGCGACGTCGGTGTCTCATCCGCGGCTGCTTCAGGGGGTGTTTCCGGGGCTTGATTGTCGGCTGTCTCTTTTTCCGTCATCCGTCGTACCCGTCTCCTCGGTTGGTCTGTTGAATTGCCATTTCACTTGCTGACTGACCCAAAATATGTACAAAAATAATGCGCTTGGGCGGCTTGTCAAGGAAAGGCCGACAGTGAGCCGGATGGGCGACATCATGGGAGACGGCGGGAGTGGAAGGCTTGATGAGACGACCGGAAAACAATATAAAAGGTGGGAAGAAGTGGTTGCGCACCCCCCGTCGCACCGGGTCCCTGCCAGCCCGGGCCAGGCAATGGCCGGGATCGATCCGCGACACGGACGCCACCGCTTATCGCTGCTTCCTTCCGGACCTGACGAGGTTCACGGCTGTCTGTTGCACGGCGGCCGGCCATGATGGCCATCGGACCGTCGGGATGAAGGCGCTCGGGGGGGGATTCGGCCCCGCGTGAAGCGGATTTCGGGTTCAGGGCACCGCTAGCTCCCCGCCTAGCGCAACCGCTATACAATATAAACGGTTTTTAGCGCTTTGCAAGGAACAAATCGGCATTCGGTTTGGCCTTGACATCGACCCTCGGCCCCGTTAGCCTATCTACGGCCGGCCGTGTGAGCGGGCCGAGTTTGCTAAACCCTGATGCCCATGCGACCCGACCCATTTATCGACGCCGTGGCGGAGACCCTTCGCCGATATGGAATGCTCCGGGAGGGAGCGTCCGTGCTCGTCGCCGTCTCGGCCGGCCCGGACTCCACGGCCCTGCTCCATGCGCTCGTCCAGCTTGCCTCCGGGCTCCGGCTCCGTTTGGGGGTGGCCCACCTCCATCACGGGCTGAGGGGCGAAGCGGCCGATGCTGATGCGGCCTTTGTCGATCGGCTATCCCGATCCCTGGGGCTTCCCTGCCACCGCCGGGATGCCGATGTCCGGTCCCATGCCCGGCGCGGCCGGCTATCCATGGAGGCGGCCGGCCGGGAGCTGAGATATGCCTTTTTCGACGAGGTGGCCCGGAATGAGGGCTACAACCGGATCGCCACCGGCCACCACGCTGACGACAATGCCGAACAAGTGGTCATGGCCCTGATCCGGGGATCGGGACCGGCCGGCCTGGCGGGCATCCCCCCGGTTCGGGGCTCCATTATCCGGCCGCTCATCGACCTGAGCCGTTCGGCGATCCGGTCATATTTGGCGGCCTGGGGTCAGGCCTGCCGGGAGGACGCCACCAACGCGGATGCCGCTCATTTCCGAAACCGGGTTCGTCATACCCTCATTCCGGCTTTGAGAGCTGAAAACCCCCGGATCGTCGAGACCTTGAACCGAACCGCCGCGGTGATCCGAGCGGAGGACCGCCATTTGACCGCCGAGGTCGATGCCGTCTATGCGCGTCTCCGGCACCGGCCGGCTCCGGACACGCTGATCTTTGATCCGACTGACATGGGCGCCTTGGCCCGAGCCGTGGCCCGCCGGCTCATCCGCCGTGCCGTCGCCGACCTTGCCGGTGACACTCGACGCCTCACCCTGGCCCACGTGGATGAAGTCCTGGCGCTGGCCAAGCGGCCTGGAGACGGCCGCCTGGACCTCCCCCGGCGCATCCGGGTCACCCGGCGGGCCGGCCAACTCCGACTCGAGCGGCTCGACCGGCCCCTCCGGGAGGCCATCGGGGACCGACCGGTTCCGCCCTACGCTTACCCGGTCACCGGGGCCGGCACCCTGGTCATCCCGGAAACCGGCGACTCGGTGGTCTTCTCTGAAATCCCGGCCGAGGCGGTGCCTCCGCGGTCAGCCCTGGAGGCGACCAGCGCTTACTTCGACGCCGCGGACGTCGGGTTCCCGCTGACCGTCCGCAACCGCCGGCCCGGCGACCGGATCACTCCCTTCGGGATGACCGGGGCGAGGAAGCTCGGCCGGCTCCTCACCGACGCAAAAGTCCCCGACACGGATCGGGACCGGCTCCCTCTGCTCGTGTCGGGGGAAACGGTCCTCTGGGTGGCCGGTATCCGCCGCTCCGCCGTCGCTCCCATCCGACCGGAGACGGAAAGTGCCCT
This sequence comes from uncultured Desulfobacteraceae bacterium, assembly GCA_964396575.1. Taxonomy (GTDB): domain Bacteria; phylum Desulfobacterota; class Desulfobacteria; order Desulfobacterales; family JAABSP01; genus CAYNGG01. The sequence continues at coordinate 11,826 of CAYNGG010000020.1, forward strand.
TCGGGTTGAACTTTTCCTTGCCTAATCGGCACGGATGGTTAATATTATACTATTTGTCACCTATATCGTAGGAGGTAGGCGCGCTTGAATCCGTTTTACAAGAATCTTGCACTCTGGCTGGTCATCACCCTGATGATGATCATGCTCTACAACCTCTTCAACCAGCAGCCCCCCGCCGAATCCGGCGTCAGCTATACCGAGTTCATGACGATGGTGGAAAACGACCGGGTGGCCGAAGTGGTGATGCAGGGAAAAGAGCTCTTTGTCACCGACAACTCCGGCCAGCACTACAAGCTCTATTCCCCCGGAGACGACGAGCTGATCCCCGTCCTTCGGGAAAAGGGGGTGGCCATCAAGGCCAAGCCGCCGGCGGAGTCCCCCTGGTTCGTCTCCGTGCTGGTCTCCTGGTTTCCGATGATCATCCTCATCGGCGTCTGGATCTTTTTCATGCGCCAGATGCAATCGGGGGGCGGTAAGGCCCTTTCCTTTGGGAAAAGCCGGGCCCGGCTCCTGTCCGATCAGGCGGAAAAGGTCACCTTCGAGGACGTGGCCGGGGTTGACGAGGCCAAGGAAGAGCTATCCGAGATCGTCGAGTTCCTCAAGGACCCCAAGAAGTTCACCCGACTGGGGGGCCGGATTCCCAAGGGGGTCCTGCTCATGGGGCCGCCGGGGACCGGCAAGACCCTCCTCGGCCGGGCCATCGCCGGGGAGGCCGGGGTTCCGTTTTTCAGCATCAGCGGCTCCGACTTCGTGGAGATGTTCGTGGGCGTCGGGGCATCACGGGTCCGGGACCTCTTTGTCCAGGGCAAAAAGAACGCCCCCTGCATCATCTTCGTCGATGAGATCGACGCCGTGGGCCGACACCGGGGCGCCGGGCTCGGCGGGGGCCATGACGAGCGGGAGCAGACCTTAAACCAGCTCCTGGTGGAAATGGACGGCTTCGAGTCCAACGAAGGGGTCATTCTCATCTCGGCCACCAACCGGCCGGACGTCCTCGACCCGGCGCTCATGAGACCGGGCCGGTTTGACCGGCAAGTGGTGGTCTCCCTCCCCGATATCCGCGGCCGGGAGAAGATCCTCAAGGTCCACATGCGCCGGACCCCCATGAGCAAAAGCGTCAACGTGACCGTCCTGGCCAAGGGCACCCCCGGATTCTCGGGAGCGGACCTGGAAAACCTGGTCAACGAAGCGGCCCTTTTGGCCGCCAAGCGGAATCGGGATGCCGTCGAGATGGCCGACCTCGAGGACGCCAAGGACAAGGTTTACATGGGCCTGGAGCGGAAATCCAAGGTGATCTCCGAGGAGGACAAGCGGACCACCGCTTACCACGAGGGCGGTCACGCCCTGGTGGCCCGGTTACTCCCCGAGACCGATGCCGTCAACAAAATCACCATCATCCCCCGGGGCCGGGCCGCCGGCGTAACCTGGTTTCTCCCCGAGGAGCGGGACTTCAAGTTCAAGGATCAGCTCCAGAGCGAGCTGGCCGTGGCCTTTGGCGGCCGGGTGGCCGAGGAGCTCGTGTTCTCCCGGATCAGCACCGGGGCATCCAATGACATCAAGCAGGCCACCGAGATCGCTCAGAAAATGGTCCGGAACTGGGGCATGAGCGATGTGCTCGGCCCCCTTTCCTACCCCACCGGCGACGAGCATATCTTCCTGGGCCGGGAGATCGCCCATCCCCGGGATTACTCCGAGCGGACCGCCCGGATGATCGACCAGGAGGTAAGCCGGCTGGTGAGCCAGGCCTACGAAAAAGCCCGACAGGTCCTGGAAGAGAACCTGGACATCCTCCACAAGCTGGCATCCCTCCTTCTGGAAAAGGAGACGGTTCTGGGTGAGGAGCTCGATGAGCTGATCTACACCTTACGACCGGGCATCCGGCTCCCGTCGGTCAAGCCAGCCGCGGCGGAGACGCCTTCGGAAACCGAGGGTCTGAAACAGAAGCCTCCGGTTGAGGCCGAGGACGATGATGTCCCGGACGATCCGGATGACGATGAAGACGGGGAGGAGGCCGACGCGGGAGCATCAACAGCCGATCTCGACAGCCGGACCGATGAGCGATAACCCGGTCTTCGACCGGCGGCCCGTCCGGCGATCCGAATACAGCCTGACCTGGGCCGGCCATCGCCTGACCCTGGGCCGACGGACCCGGGTCATGGGGATCGTCAACGTCACCCCGGACTCCTTTTCCGACGGCGGCCGGTTTTTCGACCGGGATGCCGCCGTGGCTCAAGGGGAACGGCTGGCGGCCGAAGGGGCCGACATCCTCGACATCGGCGGGGAGTCCACCCGCCCCTTTGCCGATGCCGTACCCGACGACGAGGAGAAACGCCGGGTGATCCCGGTGATCGAGCGGCTGGCCGGCCGGGTGACGGTCCCCATCTCCATCGACACGACCAAAGCCAGCGTGGCCCGGGCCGCCCTGGACGCCGGGGCGTCGATCATCAACGACGTCGGGGCACTCCGGTTGGACCCCGACCTGGCCGGGGTGGCGGCCGCCGCCGGGGTCCCGGTGATCCTCATGCACATGCTGGGCACCCCCCGGACCATGCAGATCGATCCCCACTACGACGATTTGAGCGGCGAGCTGACCGGCTTTCTCGCCGACGCCATCGACCGGGCGACCGCCGCCGGGATCGACCGGTCCCGGATCATCATCGACCCGGGGATCGGCTTTGGAAAGACCGTGGCCCACAACCTCCGGATCATCGCCCGGCTCGACGCCTTCCGGTCCCTCGACCGGCCGATTCTGGCGGGCGCATCCCGGAAAGCCTTTATCCGGAAGCTCCTGGGACCCGACAGGGAGCCCCCGCTTTCGCCCGACCGGCCCGAGGTGGCCGCCGGGAGTCAGGCGGTCGCGGCGGCGGCCATCCTGAGCGGGGCCCACATCATCCGGGTCCACGATGTGGCCGAGGCCGTCGCCACGGCCCGCATCATCGACGCCATTGCCGAGGCCGACGAGACCGCCCCATGACCCGACATCCCGAGACGACCGCCCCCCGGCGGCTGGTCCCGGCCGACCTGAAGAGGGACAGATGATCCGCTTATCCCGCGTCCGACTCACCCTGGCGCTGCTGATCTCGGCGGCCCTGCTGATTTCGTGCAACACCGAAGCGAAAAAGCAGCAGGTCCGGCTGGGTGAGGCATCCCGGAATCTCGGCGAGGCCCACATGGCCTCCAACAACTACACGGCCGCACTCCGTGAGCTGCTCAAGGCCGAATCGCTGAATCCCGACGATCCCTACCTCCAGAATGACCTGGGGCTCGTCTATCTGAACAAGGAACGCTACGACATGGCCGTGGGCCACTTCCAAAAAGCCCTGGAGATCGACCCCGGCTATGCCCCCGCCCGGAACAATCTCGGCACCGCCTACATCGCTCGTGAGGAGTGGGACCTGGCCATCGCCACTTTCCAGGAAGTCGCCGAGGACCTCCTTTATGCCACGCCTCACTACCCCCTGGCCAACATGGGATGGGCATATTACAAGACAGGCGACTTCGAAAAGGCCGTCGAGGCCTACGAAAGCGCCCTCGACATCCAGCCCGATTTCATCGTGGCCCTCCGGGGGATCGGCAAGACCTACATGGCCATGGGCCGGGTGAAGGACGCCCTCGAGCCGCTGGACAAGGCCATCGAAGTCGCGCCCAAGGCGGCCGACCTCCACTTCGAGATCGGCATGGCCTATCTCCGGCTCCGGCAAACCGACAAGGCCCTGGACGCCTTCCGCAAGGCCAAAGCCCTGGCCGCCGACGACCACATGGAGGAGGCCGCCGCCCAGGAAATCCGGATGATCCTCAATAAGCGGTAGCCGCTCCCGTCATTCCGTCCCTGACGGTCCCCGATGCCCCGGCAGCGGGGTGTCAGCCATATTCGCCCCCGGATGACCGACGACTTCCCTTTTCTTGACCCCGGCCGGCTGAAAGACGGTGACCTCCGCCTCTTTCCGGCCCGCACGGATCCGGCCGACCCGAGCAAAGGCTATGTCCCCGCTTATGGCTTTGACATGCTCGCTTCGGACGGGACCATCATGGGATACCTCAATCTCCGGATCGGCGACGGGGACACGGAATTGCGATACCCCGGCAACGTCGGATACGGCGTCCAGCCTTTCTGGCAGGGCCACGGCTATGCCGCCCGAAGTCTCAATCTCATCCTTCCCTTTGCCCGCCGCCACGGGCTGACCCGGCTGTTCATCACCTGCCAGCCCGATAACATCGCCTCCCGGAAAACCTGTGAGCGCGTCGGAGCCACCCTGATCGAGATCGTCGATATTCCCCCCACCCACGAAATGGCCCGCGCCCGCGGCATCCATCGGGTTTGTCGGTATTGTATTGAGATATAGGCATCTATCTATCCGGGCTTCCACCATCAGTTTTCGATATTTTTTGGCAGTGCTGACGCATGAAAATTTTTAAGCAATGATATGGCATCCTTCAAAATGTGCAAAAAGTAGTTTACACTTTAATGTAAGCCAACAGGATGGAAGCGGCTTCCAGCCGCTAATTTCAGCGCCGGGATGCCGCTGCCGCTTTGCGAGCAAATGTAGAGTACATAATGAAGGATGCCAGATTTAACAATCGGCGCAACTGGAAGAGGTAGAGAATTACCTTGTCTCCCTGGAATTCGCGGGACCAGAATCGTTCCATTTTTTTTCATAGAGAGAGATCAGGCGGCTATTGCTCAAAAGGACGCTCATCATCTCCGATAACGCACGGCTGAATGACGCCGAACGGTCTCCACCGAACATATGCGCCAATTCGTGCAAATATGTTCCAAGGGCTTCGCCAAACTCATTTGCATCTAATAGATTCTCTTTCAGGGCTACATACGGCAGTTGATAGCGTTGGGTCAATCCGCCTAAAATCAGTGCCCGACTTTTTATTGGCGTGCATTCGGTCATTCCCTGCCATGTGGAGCGCCCTCCCTTAATGATCTTACATGGCGGCAAGACATTTTCACGAAGCAATTCGGGGAATAAGCGCGATACGAACGCTTCCATTATCTTGATGCGTTCTGTTTCGGCATCCATGGGGTTGCGGATTCTACTGAATCCACCATCCTGCTCACATACATCTTCCAATTTTGGATACCCCATTTCCTCAAAGGCTTCCTGGACCAGCCGGAAGCGTTTCCCTGACAATCTTGCCCAGTCGAGCGCCTGGCGACGGCGATTGTATCTCGAAATTTCGCTCCGTTTGACTTGCCGGGCGACCAGCAGATCCGGAAATTCTTTCCGCCAAGCTGCCTTGAGCCGCGAGGACGCGGCTACATTCCTAACCAGCCTGCCGATAATGCCGTGCCAAGACTCAAAATCATACTTCTTTCTTGGCTGGTCATACCATCGACTTTTAACAACTCGAAGCACTTTGGCGGACGCTTCAGGAGGCAACAGGGTGACGACGGATTTAATAACCTTAACGACGTCCATGCGATAAAATGAGCTTCTTTCGCGATCATCATGCCGGAAATCGTGAAGACAGAAGATCAGGGGATATTGGAACGAACCGAGCGCCTGGTATCCCGCGAAGATGATCCCCTGGCCATTGTCGTTATAAGTTCTTGGATAATATTGGGGTTTGGGTTTCCTTGATCGGTAGTAAACCGCCGCCCTGGATGAAGCCCAAATTTTATCCCCAAAGAGGGGGTTGTCCGGATAGTAGAAGCTGAGCAGGACGTTTTGCAGAAGCGGCTCCTCATTGAAGGGAGCAATACACAGGACCGTGTCCGGGGATGGATTTTTACACTTCTGGATTTGGTAAGCCAGGGACTTCAGGCCGCGTCCGTCAACTTCAAGTTGAGACGTCACAACTTTCAAGGACCAGTCACGCGAACGCATCTCAACACGCCAACCATAATCACGGATGGCACAAAGAGATGCGATTTTAAAGCCTTCCCCGAAATAGCCGGCATATTCTCCCATGTTTTCCCGCTTGGTCGATGCGCCGATCGGAATCAACCAGTCATAACTGAACCCCACATCGAAAGCTTTCAAAGACAGCGTGTTACCCTGAATTCCGTATGTGAATCGGTTTTCCCACTCGCTGTTCGGCACGGCATCGTAGAAATTCTGGACCAGATCCCGTAGCACCTTGAAATTCGACCACCGCACCGGATAATCATAAATCAAGTTGAGTGGAATCAATTCAGGATCGTGGCGGTAATCAGCCGGTATCATCTGACGAGTCTGTGAAGATGCCATTTATCTATTTAATCTATTTAATTTCATTATGTTATCAGTAGCCAGACCTGCTCCATTCGGCCATGATCATCGTTTGAGCCGATTCAGGCCAGAAGGGAGGCCCCGTGGCCGCCTTTTCATCCGCGAACAGAAGCCACCTTTTCAAAACCTGACGGGGCGCATGCACGGCGGCCTCTCCCGACACAACGGAAATCGGCGCCGGCCGGTTCAGTCACGCCATGGCGTGACTGAGCACGTGCGTGCCCACCCTACCCTCCCGCGCTCCCGGGAGACTGAACGTCGTTGCCTGGGGATTAAGCCCCGGCAATTGATGCCCCCCACAGTGCCAGGTGTCTGTAAAGCACGACCTTCAGTGAGGGGGTTGAGCGAAGCCGGCGAGTCCGACCGGCCCAAACGATGATCATGGCCCGGACGCCATTGACGCGACCTCAGTCAAAGCGGTGGAGCGTTGATGGATACGGCCGTTCAGGTCGCTCCCAAAACACGCCGCGAATAAAAACAAAGCCCCCGATCGGGGGCTTTAAATTGAATCGATGGATTGGCGGGTGTTGCGGAGGGAATAAAGCCTCTCCCGCGGGAGACGCTCAGACGACTCGGAAGGCATGGGTGTCGCGGTCGTCCTTCCAGCTTTTCTGAACGATGATCTCCTTGGAAAGATCCACCCAGCGCATGACCTGCTTGATCTTGTCCCGCTCGGCATCGCCGGCCGCCATCCGCAAAAACCCCTGCTCCCCCCAGCTCACCTCGTCGAGCAACCTCAGATCGTTGTCGATCCCCAGCCGGCCGATGCCCCGAAGGATAATCTTGAGGTGCTGAAGCAGGCTGACCAGTTGGTTCCGGCTGTCCCGAAACCGGTACATTTCCGATCCGGAATTCCCGTAAACCTTCACCGCGCCGCGCAAGACCTCGCCGGCGGTCTGCCCGCCGACCAGGGACAAAAAGATCACCGCTTCCCGCTCCAATGACAGGAGATACCGCAGCGGGAGCGGTTGAGCATCATTGGTCCGGGTCGCCCCCAAAGCCCAGGCGACTTGCTCCTGGATGGTCTCGATCTTCTTTAAGAACCTCAGCCGGTTGGAATCGATCACCCGGGCCACCGGCTCGGAAATCTCCTTGTCCACCCCTTCTTTGACCAGCAACACCTCCTCGGGCGTGATCTCGATGTCGAGATTGAGCTCCTTGTTGTACTTCCGGATCAAGAGGTTGGCCAGCATCAGGGCGTTTCGGTCCGAAAAGGTGATCGCCGTGGGGATCTTCAGAAAGTCGGTCATCAGGGTGCTGATGGCCTTTTTGGGCTGCTTCATCTCCGAAATCAGGAGCTGGAGCGCGTTCAAGAAGGCAACCCGGTCGTTCCGGTGGAAGGTCTCCTTGAGATAGTGCCACATGAGCTCGAAGATCTTCCGCTCGTACTGAACAAACTGAGGGATGTTCCGCTCAAACGATTTCCGGATAAAGTGGCCGTCGGAGTCGAAGCAGTCCCGGAGCAGCTCCACGATTCCCCTGGCATCCTTGACCGAGATGCCGAACTCCCGGCCCAGCGCCGCATAATCCGCGTCGCTGAAGTCATCCCCCCCCCGCATAATGTTGCGGATCTTGTGGCGGAGGACCGCTCGCCCCTGGGCCATCGAAAAGACCTTCAAGACCTTGGGATGAATCGCCCCCATGGCCTCGCCGTTCTCATCGAGGAGGCTCCGGCCGTCGGTCTCCAGGGCAATCAGGGCTTTATCCCGGGACTGCTCCAGCTTGCCCATCAGGCTCGAAAGGACAACCGGCTCGACCCGATAACCCTCCGGCTCGGCATCGGCGGTCTCCATCAGCTCGCTGACCAATACCAGCCGCTCCCCGAGCTGCCCGGCATCGAGCCGACGGTAGTCCCGGCCGTGAACGCTTTTGATGATCCGGGCGGCGTGGGGCGGAGCTTTTCCGAAATGGGTCATTACAAACGCCGTGATGGGATCGCCGGTCTCCTCGGAAGACGGGGATTTGGGAGCCGGTTGTGGTGTTCCGGTCGGCGCGGCGGGGGTTTCCGCCGGGGCCTCGGCCTCCTCGGCCTCCTCGGCCTCCTCGGCCTCCTCGGCCTCCTCGACCTC
>CAYNGG010000021.1:0-19341 GCA_964396575.1 uncultured Desulfobacteraceae bacterium
CCTTTTGGTGTGAACGTATGTTGACAGTCCCTTATCCACGATCTTGAAGTGAGATTGAATCAGGCCGGCGTCTTCCCACTGCCTGGCGATATCCTGCGCCTGAGTCTTCGATACGCCCAAAAATCGGATCACATCGTCAATCGTAAAATCGGGATATTCAAACCCGTGGTCTTCCTGCCATCTTTGGATAATTTTCTCGCCAGAAAGCTCTTCCTCTTTGAAATCAATCCGGGGATCTTCTTCGATCAATGATTCAACCGTTTTCCGCTCAGAAAGATCCAACCGCCCGAGTTGGGAGATAATCTCATTTTTTCGCGATCGCCAATGAATCTGATCCGCCGCGAAAATGGAAATCGCCCGCCTATAGGTTTCATCGCTGATCTCGGCTTCGATGCCGCCGCCTTCGGGACCCTTTTTGGTGTGTTCGTCAATAATGCGCTTCGCCAGTTTCAGCATATTTCTGGGCGAGCGGTCGGCATATCGGACGATCTCGTTGACGATGCTCTCGTCTTTCTTTTGAAACAAACGGGCAAAACTTCGGCGCGTTTTTTCGTCGTCAATTTTGTTTTTGCAAGAATAATTAAGGCGTCTTTCCAGTATCTCTTTCAAATCATCGTCTTCCCATTCATAGGTAAAATCATCCAGTCGGTCCGTGCGCAGGTTTTGAAGCAATTGAGGACGGTATTCGAGGGGCAGGAAGAATTTGAATACAAAGCCGGGGAGCTCCAGCAGCGGAATGGTTTCCAGCATGGGTCGAATGAGCTGCACGGCTTTATCCTCATCGTGAATGTCACAATACTCGTCGATGCGGTCGATGAAGATGTATATCTTGTTGATTTTAAGCTCTTTTGCGATTTCATAGGCGCACGACATCAATTCCAGGGGAGAGCGCTCCAATTTTGGGATATCAACCGGTTTAAAAGGCGTACTGACCAAAGTTTCAAATGCGTTACTCAGCAGCCCCACGCCTGGAACATACTGCTCCAAAAATTTTGTTGGCAGCTTTAACAAATCCTTTGCTATCTTTTTTTTCTCCTTGTCGGTCCTGCCTTTTATACTGCGGATTTGTTTTTGAACGGCCTCCGCATAAAGCTGTTCAGGGTAGTGGGCCAGAAACCAGACCAAATCGTAGATGGCGTTTTCGGACAGATTTTTCAAGCGATTGTATTTCATCCCCACTTCCAACAAGCGGGGAACGAGCTCTCTGAGAATCCCGTCCACATGATCTCGAAGCGTGACGTTCTTCTTGTGGATCAGGCGGTGGAAATCGGTGTACGTGATGGGCAGGCGGACCTCGGGGTCTGGTGTGGCCAAGGTATCCAAGGTCTTTTCACACCGGATGGTCAAAAGCGCCCGATTGGCGCTCTTACCGGTTCCCCTGGGGAGAAAGAGGAAGGTGGTTTTCGGTTTCTCGATTTCTTCAAAATAGTCGATTGGTATGAAATACTCTTCGATATACGGATCGTTTTCCGCGGCGAGGCTTTCGAAGGGATGCACGCCGTTCTCGAACCCCTGAAATTCGAGCCACTCCTCCGGCTTCTTCGGCTTCTCCGCGGTTTTCAATGTCTTTTGGTCGTTTTCCATGAAAGCTCGTCAGTGCCCATCCATAAAAGGCATCTTGTGACCCAATGTTGTGTTGTCGCTCCTTTGACGTCGTCGACGTTGCTACGCTCGCAGCGTGGTTTGGAAGTCGCTGAGGCTATAAGATCAACCATGCGCCCCTACCAGAGTCAACGACCCACTGATAGAGTACAATATCAATTTCGAGCGATATCATCAACTATAAACCGAGGTGTTTGGCTGATAGCTGGTGTCCATCCCGAAATGGCCTATTTCCCATTTCTGGATGGACACGAGCTACCTCCGGTTTCGAGCTGAGAGACCGCTATGCGGCGATCATCAAGGAGATCCTCGGCCGGCCATCAGGCGCCGCTTCAACGGCGTGATCAGTTGGTGGCGGGTCGGGTAGCCGCTTTATAGGTCCGAACCCGCTCGGCCATCCGGTCGGGCAGGTCTTCGGCCGTCAGGTTTTCCTCGATGAGCCGCTCGAAAGCCGACCCGATAACCACCCCGTCGGCCGCCTTGGCCACCGCCGCCACGTCATCGGCCGTGGAGATCCCGAACCCGACGCAGATGGGCAAGGGGGTCAGGGAACGGAGCCCGGCGGCGTGGGAGGCGATGTCCCCGGTGTCCAGCCCGTCAGAGCCGGTGACCCCGGTTTTGGAAATGAGGTAGATGAAGCCGGAAGCCCCGTTCACAATGGTCCGGACCCGCTCCGGCGGGGTTGTGGGGGCCACCAGGCGGACGAGGGAGAGGTCGTTGCCGGACCAGGCATCGGTCAGCTCGTCCGACTCCTCGGGGGGCAGATCGACCACCAGGAGGCCGTCGGCTCCGGCGGCGGTGGCGTCATCGTAAAACCGGCCCGGTCCGTAGGCCAGGATCGGGTTGTAATAGCTGAACAGGATAATGGGGACGTCCGTCTCCTGGCGGACCCGTCCGGTCATCTCAATCACCCGGGCCAGGCGCATCCCGCCGGCCAGGGCCCGCTGGGAGGCCCGTTGGATGACCGGGCCGTCGGCGGTGGGGTCGGAAAAGGGAACGCCCAGCTCCAGGACGTCAAGTCCGGCGTGACACATGGCGGAAACAAGCCGGCAAGAGGTCTCGAAATCCGGATCTCCGGCGGTGACAAAGCCCACCAGGGCCCGGTCGCCCTCCGCTTTCAAACGGGCAAAGGTCTGATCAATTCGGTTCATGGGTAATCCTTAAAGCCACCGGCATAGCCGGCGAGTTGTAATCAGATATTGGGGGCGCTAAACCATCAGCCCCGGGTGGTCACTGACAATCCCTAAGTCCTTGTCACCCCGGCCGGAGAGGTTGACCACGATGATCTGGCCCTTTTCCATCCGGGGGGCTTCGATCATGGCCTGGGCCAGGGCATGGGCGCTTTCCAGGGCCGGGATGATCCCTTCAAGCCGGGAGAGCAGGGAAAAGGCTTCCAGGGCCTGCCGGTCGGTGACGGCGGCGTAAGTTGCCCGGACCAGATCCTTGAACAGGGCGTGCTCGGGCCCCACGCCGGGGTAATCGAGCCCGGCCGAGACCGAGTGGGCCTCCTGGATCTGCCCGTCATCGGTCTGAAGCACATAAGATTTGGCGCCGTGAAGGACCCCCACGGTCCCGGCCCCCAGGGTAGCGGCGTGCTTTCCGGTGGCCACGCCCTCGCCGGCCGCCTCCACGCCGATCATGTCCACCGGGTCATTGAGAAAGGGGTAAAACAGGCCCATGGCGTTGCTGCCCCCGCCCACGCAGGCGATGAGCAGATCCGGAAGCCGGCCGAGGGTCGCCCGGCACTGGCTCCGAGTCTCCTCGCCGATAACCTTCTGGAAGTCCCGGACCATGGCCGGGTAAGGGTGGGGGCCGGCCACGGAGCCGATGACGTAGAAGGTGTCGGCCACCGCCCCCACCCAGTAACGCATGGCTTCGTTCATGGCGTCCTTGAGCGTCCCGGTGCCCGATTCCACCGGGACCACCTCGGCGCCCAACAGCTCCATCCGCTTGACGTTGGGGGCCTGACGCCGGATGTCCTCGGTTCCCATGAAGATCTTGCAGGCCATCCCGAAAAGGGCCGCCGTGGTGGCGGTGGCCACTCCGTGCTGGCCGGCCCCGGTCTCGGCGATGACCTTTTTCTTGCCCATCCAGCGGGCCAGAAGCGTCTGGCCGAGGGTGTTGTTGATCTTGTGGGCCCCGGTGTGAGCCAGGTCCTCCCGCTTCAGGTAAACGGCGGCACCCCCTAAATGCTCGCTCAGGCGGCGAGCATAAAAGAGCGGAGTGGGCCGGCCGGTGTAATCGACGAGCAGGCTGGATAGCTCCCTTTGGAAGGCTGGAGCCGGCACAATGGAATGGTAGGCCGATTCCAGCTCCAGGAGGGCGGGCATGAGGGTTTCGCCCACGTAGCGCCCGCCGTAAGGGCCGAAATGGCCCCGGTCGTCCGGGTAAGGTCGGTCGGTCAGTGATCTGGGATCAGTCATGAAGGCACGCTCCTTGGCATCATTATCTTGTGAACCGCTAATGCGGGCGAATTCACGCCAACATCTTCTTTTGAACCACGAATAAACACGAATTCACACTAATTTTTTATTCTAATTCGTGTTTATTGGTGTTCATTCGTGGTTCTATTCCCACGAAATGCCGCCGTAAAAATCCTCCTCAGGGGTCGTTGGGGATTGATATCGGTCAGGGCTTCCAGAAAGGCCCGCACCCGGTCGAGGTCCTTGACGCCGGGGGCGGACTCCACGCCGGAGCTGACATCCACGGCATCGGGACAGGCCGAGGCGGCGGCATCAGCCACGTTCTCCGGAGACAGCCCGCCGGCCAGGACAAAGGGATACCGGTCCCCGAAATCCCGGACCCCGCCCCAATCCCAGATTTCGGCGTTCCCGCCGGGCAGCTTCCCCCGGCCGGCCTCCACCAGGAAACCCGACGGCCGGAATGTTTCGGCTTCGGAGAGATAGGGCGGCCGGCTGGTGTAGAGCCCTTTGATGACGCAGAGCCCTTCGGCGGTCAACCGGTCCACGATCTCCGGGCCTTCGTGGCCGTGGAGCTGGACTCCGCGAAGGCCGCAATAGCTCACTTTTGCGAGGATGGTCGATATTGGCTCGTCCACGAAGACCCCCACCGGCATCGTCCGGCTCCGGCGGGGCAAGGCGGAGACGATCTCCCGGGCTCGGTCGTCGCTCACGTGGCGAGGGCTTTTCGGGTAAAAGACGCAGCCGATGGCGTCGGCCCCGAGCGCCGCGCAGGTCTCGGCCGCCGCCGGGTCGGTCAGCCCGCAGATTTTGACCTCGGTCATGGCGCGCCCCCGGCAAGGGTCCGGAGAAAGCCTTCGGGGTCCGGTGATCGGACGAGGCTTTCGCCGATCAGAAAGTTAAAGATGCCCGCCCCCCGGAGATAGTCGATGTCGGCCGGGCCGGTGATCCCGCTTTCGGCCACCGGGACCTGGCCGGGGGCCAGGCGAGCGGCCATGGTCGCGGCGGTCTCCAGGCTCGTCTCAAAGGAGCTGAGGTTCCGGTTGTTGATTCCCACGAGGGTCGCCCCCGCGGCTGCCGCCGTCTCCAGCTCCGCCTCGTCATGGACCTCGACGAGGGCATCCAGCCCCAGCTCGGCTGAGAGGGCCAGATAGTCGGCCAGTTGGTTAGGGGAGAGGACCCGGACGATGAGGAGCACCGCGTCGGCCCCCATGGCGGCGGTCTCGTGGAGCTGATAGTCGGAGACGATGAAGTCCTTGCGGAGGACCGGGAGGGAGATTGCGGCCCGGGCGGCGCGGAGGTCGTCGGGAGATCCGGAAAAGCCGGGTCCGTCGGTGAGGACCGAGATGGCCGCCGCTCCCCCCCGTTGATATGCCGCCGCCTGGGCCGCCGGGTCGAGATCGGCCCGGATGACCCCCTTGGAGGGCGATGCCCGCTTGATCTCGGCGATAATGTTGACCCCGGTCGGTCCGGGGCGGGAGAGAGCTTCGATAAAGGGGCGCCGGGCCGGCTGCCGGGTTGCTTCCGCGTCGAGGTCGGCAACCGGGCGGGCCGGGCGGGCGGCGGCCACTTCGGCGACTTTCCGCTCGATGATCCGGGTGAGGAAGTCGGCCGGCATCAAATGTTCTCCTGGGTGTAGTCGATCAGGGCCTCCAGCTTCTCCATGGCTCGACGCTCATCAATGGCGGCTTCGGCCAGACCGATCCCGGCTTTGACGTCATCGGCGATCCCGGCCGCCACCAGGGCGGCGCCGGCATTGATCAGGACCACGTTCCGTTTGGGGCCGTGGTCCTCGCCGGTCAGGATGGCGCGGGTGATGGCCGCGTTTTCATCGGGGGTCCCGCCGGCCAGGGTTGCCGGGTCCGCGATCCCCCCGAAGAATTGCTCCGGAGCCAGGTCATAGGTTCGGATGGCCCCGTCGGCCAGCTCCGAGACCCGGGTGGGGGCGCAGACGGAAATCTCGTCAAGGCCGTCATGACCGTGGACCACCAGGGCTCGTTTGGCCCCCAGCATCCGGAGGGCCTCGGCGAACATCTCGGTGAGCGTCGGGGCATAGACCCCCAGGAGCTGGCAGTTGGCCGCCGCCGGGTTGGTGAGCGGCCCCAGCATGTTGAAGATCGACCGGAGCCCCACCTCCTTCCGGGCCCGGGCCGCAAACCGCATGGCCCCGTGGTAAACCGGCGCGAAGAGAAAGCCGATCCCGATCTCCACGATGGCCTCTTCGACGATCTCCGGAGCGGTGTCGATCCTGACTCCCAGGGCTTCCAGGAGGTCGGCGCTGCCGCACTGGCTCGAAACCGACCGGTTTCCGTGCTTGGCCACGGGGACCCCGCACCCGGCCACCACAAAGGCGGTGGTGGTCGAGATGTTGAAGGTGTTGGAAACGTCTCCGCCCGTGCCGCAGGTATCGACGACGGTGGGCGCGGAGACCTCGATCCGGTGAGCCTTCCGGCGCATGGCCCGGGCCGCCCCGGCCAGCTCCTCGAAGGTTTCGCCCTTGGTGGCCAGGGCCGCCATGAAAGCGCCGATCTGGGCGTCGGTGACCTCTCCCGAGAAGATGTCGCTGATCATCGACGCCATCCGGTCATCGGTCAGGTCCTTGCGGTTGACGATCCGATTGAGGTTTTCCTTGAACATGGCCGTAGTCTCCCTTTCAGGTTTCGGTTTGCCCGGCCCCGCCCGGCTCGGCGGTGCCGTTGATGAAGTTGCGCAACAGGCGCTTGCCCACCGGCGTCATGATCGATTCCGGATGAAACTGAATCCCCTCGGTGGGGTGAATCCGGTGGCGGAGTCCCATGATCTCGCCGTCCTCGGACTCGGCGGTGACGATAAGGCAGTCGGGGAGCGAATCCCGGTCCACCGCCAGGGAATGGTACCGCATGGCCTGAAACGGCTTCCGGATGCCCCGGTAGATCGCCTCGCCGTCGGCGGTGACCGTCGAGGTCTTTCCGTGCATGAGCCGGCCCGCCGAAACCACCCGGCCGCCAAAGGCCATCCCAATGGCCTGATGGCCCAGGCAGACCCCGAGGATCGGCACGGTCCCGGAAAAGCGCTCGATCAGGGCCAATGAAATCCCGGCCGTCTCGGGCCGCCCCGGTCCCGGTGAGATCACAATCCCGGCCGGCCTCATTTCAACCACCCGGTCGATGGTCACCGCGTCGTTCCGGAAGACCCGGACCGGGACCCCCAGCCCTTCCAGGTACTGGACCAGATTGTAGGTAAACGAGTCGTAATTGTCGATCATTAGAATCATCTGTCGCCCTCCGTCGCCGGATGGCCCCCGACCAACTGGAGCGCCTTCTGGATGGCCATCGCCTTGTTCACCGTCTCAATCCGCTCCCGCTCGGGGTCCGAATCCGCCACGATCCCGGCCCCGGCCCGGACCATCAGCGTACCGTCCATCACGCAGGCGGTCCGGATGGTAATGGCGAGATCCATGTTCCCGTCAAAGGAGACATACCCGACCGCGCCGCCGTAGGGTCCCCTGCCCTCGCCCTCCATTTCCGCGATGATCTCCATGGCCCGGACCTTGGGAGCCCCCGACAGGGTCCCGGCCGGAAAGGTTGACCGGAGCAGGTCCCAGGCGTCGTATTGGGGTTTCAGATCGCAGGAGATGTTCGAGACCAGGTGCATGACATGGGAGTACCGCTCGACAATCATAAGATCCGTGACCTGGACGGTCCCCACCTCGGCCACCCGGCCCAGGTCGTTTCGCCCGAGGTCCACCAGCATCAGGTGCTCGGCCCGCTCTTTCTCATCGGCGAGGAGCTCGTCGGCCAGGGTCCGGTCCTCCTGCTCCGAAGCCCCCCGGGGCCGGGTTCCGGCAATGGGCCGGAGCGTGGCCACTCCGTTTTCCAGCCGGACCATGGTTTCCGGCGATGAGCCCACCAGCGCCATTCCGTCCAACTGGAGAAAAAAGAGGTACGGCGAGGGGTTGACGAAGCGCTGGGCCCGATAAAGGGACCAGAGGTCGGGCGCCGGCGAGCAGGTGAACGGCTGGGAGACGACCGCCTGGATGATGTCCCCGGCGGTGATGTAGCCTTTGACCGTCTCCACCTGGGACCGATAGTCGTCATCGGGCCGCACCGGGGTCAACGTGACCGGCGCGGCGGTTTCTGGCCCGGCCGGGGGCATGGCCGCCTCACAGCGGGCCAAAAGGGCCGACAGCCGGGATCGGGCCTCGGTGTAATCGGCGTCGGCGTCCCCTTCGGCCTCGCCAAAGGCGATAACCACGGCCATCAGGGTGTTTTTAATGTTGTCAAAGATCAACAGCTCGTCCGGGATGATAAAGTGGGCCACCGGCCGGTCGGCGGGAAGGAGGTTCGGGATCTTTTCGAAAAACGAGACCATCTCGTAGGTCAGATAGCCCACCAGCCCGCCCCAGAACCGGGGCAGACCGGGCACTCGGGCCGGCCGGTACCGGCTCATCAGCTCCCGGAGCACCGCCAACGGGTCGCCGAGGTGAGGGATCTCGAGCGTGGAGCCGTTTTCGGTCACTTCGACGGTTTCCCGGTAAACCCGGACGTGACACCGGGCCGAGGTGCTCAGGAAACTGTACCGCCCCCACCGCTCCCCGCCTTCGACACTTTCCAGCAGAAAGGCGGGGCCGCCGCCGTCGTAGATCTTCCGGAGCAGGGAGACCGGGGTGTCGGTGTCGGCCAGGATCTCGGCACAGACCGGGATGACATTGTGCGATCGGGCCAGGTCGCGAAACCGGGACCGGTTGGGAAACTCTCGGATGCGCATGGTCGCCTCTTATGGGTGCCCGGCACCGGGCCGGGGAAGTCGGTTTAAACGAAAAAAGGCCGTGGGGGCTGCCACGGCCTTTTCATACAAAAAAAGACCGTGGGCTTTGGGCTGCCCACGGTCCGGGATGTTTTGCCTTGAGATGTCGGATTCAGCGGCTACACCGGTGGGCGCCCGTCAGGGGGTCCACCACCACCAGCACCGTTGAAGGGGATTGGGCTCCGGTTGTCTGTTTCCGCCGCTCATCGTCGAATCCTTATTCATAAATCAACATCACGACACCCGTTTAGCTCGAAGCCCGAGCGCTTGTCAAGGATTTTTTCGCTTGGCCCAAAGTCACTGTTGGCGGATGAGATGACAAAGGGTTTGACGGGCATTGGATGCAAGGGTATTGTGGACTTGTTTCGTTGCGGGGAAGATCAGATTATCGCCCTCATCGAAGGGCCGAGCTTTACCCATACAGGACAACGGGTGGAGAACAAAGGCGGCCGCGGGGGGCTGCTCCCGCGAACATCAGGCGGGCGAGACATCATCGAAATCGGGATCGGGATCGGGATCAGTATGCCCGCCGCCCCCAGGCGGGCGAGACGCCCGCGCTCCCGGCGGGGCGGATCGAAGAGAGGGGGTGATGTTCAAATGGATAGGGCGACCACCGTGGACAGACACCTGGCTGAAGCCGTTACCAAGGTTGTAAACACACTGCACCAAATGTATTCAGGCATTATCGTCAGACCCGTCTCGCCATTAGAAGACGAAGATTTCACCCTGGAAATATCGATTTCACGAGATCTTCCCATCGATGAGGTACTCGAGGTCTGCCACAAAGAGTGCATCAAGGTTGAAGATGAATACGATCTTTTTATTCTGCCCCATGTTGTATATCATGCCGAATAGCGGTCACACCGGCGATTGGGAGCTATAAAAACCCGTCACGACAGAGGACATTGACAAACCGATGGCGTCCGCATCATCACAGAGCCGGCTAACCACGCCGAAGGCGTGGCCGACCGGGATGAATGACGGCAGGCTCACGCCGCCGGCCTCCCTCCGGCGGGACTTGCTCATCTTTGCCGTCCTGGGCGCCTTGGGGGTGTTAGCGGCTTACTTCGCCGTCAATATCCCTCACACCGCGCTTTACATCGAAGGCCGATGGGCTTTCGGGTTCATGGGCGTTGCCCTGATCCGGAGGTTCGGACCGGCCCTTCTGCTGGCCGGGCTGCTGTCCGCCGTCGGCTTTCACCCGATCCCCATGAGCCTCTGCTTCATGGGCAATATGCTCTATGCCCTGCCGGCTCTGGCCGTTATCCGCCCCGTCCACGAACGGCTTCTCTCCCGAATCGATTCCCTGGCCCTCTACGGCATCGGCTGGATGCTCCTGATGGTTTTCTGTTATCAAGCTTTTAACACCCCGATCACCTGGGCCATCGTGGCGGTGCTGGAAGGTAATCGGGCCTTGCCCGCCGTCCTGGAAAGCTGGCGGGAGCAGCCGTATATCATCGAGATGCTGCTGGTGGGGATCGTATCGGCCTTGGGGATGGCCGTGTTCCGGGTTCATGAAACCCTCCGGCTCAGCCGGCGGGAGCTGGCCATTACCCTCGATTCCATCGGCGATGGCGTCATCGCCACCGACGCCCAGGGCCGGGTGACCCGGATGAACCCGGTGGCCCGGGAGCTCACCGGCTGGTCCCTGGCGGAGGCTCGCGGCAAGGACTTCCGATCTGTCTTCCGGATCGTCGATGACCGGACCCGCCGCCCGGCTTTCAACTCCGTGGAACAGGTCCTGAAGGAAAACAAAGCCGTCCACTTGGGCAACGGCACCATATTGATCTCCCGGGACGGCACCGAGCGGCACATTGCCGACAGCATCGCCCCGTTGAAGGATGTCAACGGCCGGTGCATCGGCGCCGTCCTGGTCTTTCGGGACGTCACCCGCGAATACGAAAGCAATCATTCGCTTTTACACAGCCAGTCCATGCTGGCCCGGACGGAGCGGATCGCCCACATCGGCAGTTGGGAATGGGAAATCGCCACCGACACGGTGACCTGGTCCGAGGAGCTCTACCGGATATTCGGTTTGGAACCGACGGGTCCGGCACCGACCTTTGCCGAGCATACCCGGTTGTACCATCCCGATGACATGGCCGCGCTCGCGTCGGCCGCCGAGGCGGCCATATCCGAAGGCACCCCCTACGAGCTGGAGATGCGGGCCTTCCGTGCGGATGGCGAGGTCCGACTTTGCCTGGCCCGTGGCTTTATGGGCGAGCGGGGACCCGACGGCCGGGCGATCCGACTTTACGGCTCCCTCCAGGACATCACCGAAAGGAAGCGGGCCGAGACGGCCCTTCGGGAAAATGAGGATAAATACCGGACCCTCATCGAGCTCTCCCCGGACCTAATCGCGGTTCACCAGGATGGGCGATTCCGGTTCATCAACCGGGCCGGCTGCGAGATGCTCGGGGTGGACGGGCCCGAGGCGGTCATCGGCCGGCCGGTCCAAGACTTCGTTCCCCCCGAGCGCCGGGACGACTCCCACCGTCGGATTCGGCGGGTCATCCACGCCGGAGGCCCGTCACCGGTCTATGAGCAACGGCTTTGCCGGGCCGACGGAACCGAGCGGACCATCGAGGTGGTGGGCATCCCCATTGACTACGAGGGGGACCCGGCGATCCAGATCATCGCCCGGGACATCACCGAGCAGCTCCGGATGAACGAGGAAAATGCCCGGCTGGAAGAACGATTTCATCAGGCCCAGAAGCTCGAGTCGGTGGGGCGCCTGGCCGGGGGGGTTGCCCACGATCTCAATAATCTCCTCTCCCCGATTCTGGGCTACGGCGAGATGCTCCTGGGCGATCTGAGCGAGTCGGATGAACGCCGGGCCTCGGTCTCTGAAATCGTCGGGGCCGGGCAACGGGCCCGGGATTTGGTGCGTCAGCTTCTGGCCTTCAGCCGAAAGCAGACCCTTTCCCTGTCCCCCATCGACTTAAACGAGGTCCTGGCCCGGTTCGAAACCCTGCTCCGGCGGACCATCCGGGAGGACATCGCCATCGAGGTCCACACGGCCCCCGCCCTGCCGCCGGTCCGGGGTGACATCGGCCAGTTGGAGCAGGTCATCATGAACCTCTCGGTCAACGCTCAGGACGCCATGCCCGACGGCGGGACCCTGACCATCGAGACGGCGGTGGCCGACCTCGACGAAGACTACGCGGCGGCCCACGAGGGGGCCCGGCCCGGTCGGTATGTGATGCTCGGTGTCAGCGATACCGGCGTCGGCATGGACATCGAGACCCGGCGTCACGTCTTTGAGCCCTTTTTTACCACCAAGGCCAAGGATAAGGGGACGGGCCTGGGGCTGGCCACCTGCTACGGGATCATCAAGCAGCACGGCGGGAACATCTGGGTTTACAGCGAGGAGAGCCAGGGCACCACCTTCAAGATCTACCTGCCGGTTTGCGGGGCCCCGGCGGCGGCGGAAAAGTCCCCTACCCCGCCGCCCCCCGCGGCCAGGGGGGGCGAAACCGTTTTGTTGGTGGAAGACAACGAGGCCGTGCGGAACCTCGCCGGGACCATCCTAACGCGGCAGGGCTACACCGTCCTGACGGCGGAAAACGGAACCGACGCCCTGAAGGTGCTGGAAAACCACGGCGGCCCGGTCCATCTCCTCCTGACCGACGTGATCATGCCGGAGATGAACGGCCGGGATCTCTTTGCCCGGCTCTCCGCCCAGTACCCCGATCTCAGAGTCCTCTTCATGTCCGGATACACCGACAACGTCATTGCCCATCAAGGGGTGATGGACCCGGATGTCAGTTTTATCCAGAAGCCCTTTTCGGTGCAGGGGCTGGCGGCCAAGGTCCGGGCGGTGATCGACGGAACGGATGGATAGCGGCTCCGCCGGCCCGTTGGAGCGGCCTGCCGGCCGGCTCCGGACAACTGGCTTTCAAAGCCGATGGTCCTTTTCGCCTGGAGCACACCGGCACGTGGGAGGCCAGTCCCAGCCCCAATGCCGCCACCAGGGGCACGGTGACCGTTGATGTCGTGACCCCGCCCGAGTCATAAGCCAGGGGAATAATCATCCGGGGTGCCCAGATGGTCTGGATGGCCACCACCACGTAGCCAACCAGGATGTAGAGATACAAGGGCGTGCCGGTGACAATCCGGAACCTCCCCAAAGTGATGCCCACGGCCACCGCCACCCGCGGGCCCCAGGCCGAGACCGACTTGTGGACCACGGCAATGAGGGACGGCTCGGAAATGGTGCCCGGAGAGCGAGGCCGAGAGCATAAAAAATGGACGCTGTTTAGCCGGCATCAGCCCGGCGACAAATTATCGAGAAATTGAAGATCCTTAGCCTGGGTATTCTTCGTTCCGACCGTCAGCACCTCGATGCGGTTGTCCGTGCTCCGTCGTCGAAAATAGAGCCGGCCCTTGTAGGCGAACAACACCTCCAGCACCGTTTCCCGCCCTTTTTTACTGAACACCTTCCGTTTGATGGTCACCATATTCGGATCATCGTTTAGCTGATGAATGATCTCCTCGGCCTTGATCCGGAGATCCTCGTTGAGCCCGAGGAGCCCGTCGATGGCCCGGTCGTTGACGGACAGGTTTTTATAGAGCGTCTGGAGTCGGCGCTGAAGCGATTCGGCGTCCTTGGTCTTCTGTTTGCCGGTCCGGAGCTTTCCCTTTTCGAACAAAGCGATCTGTTCTTTGAGCGCCTCGATCTGCTCCTGTTGCTCCTCCTGAAACGCCAGGTTCTCGTTGATTTTCGTCTCCAGCCGATCGATTTCCTCGATCATCTCGTCTTCATTCCGGCTGGCCTTGACCTTTTCGCCATCCAGCTCCTCCCGGATTCGCCCCAGCTCATTGGTCAGGGCATTCCGCGCCTGGCTCAGACCCTCCAGTCGCTCCCGGTGGGCGTTTTCCTGCTCGACCAGGCGCTCGATCTCCTCCCGCCGGGCCTGCTCGTCCAGTCGGGCCCGGCGGACCCCAACCTGATAGTGGAGGATGAGAGTCGCCACCGACAGAAGGGTAAAGAATCCCAGAAAGCTGTTGCTCAGCAGGGTATTGTGAGGAATTTCCATATCAACCACCACCTCGATGCCCTCCTTCATCAAGGCGTAATTCTGCTCGGCGATCTGTCGCGAATCGGTTTGATTCTTGATCTCATCGCCAAGAACGGAAGGAGGATAAAGGTCATACCCCCGGGCTGTCATTACCCTCACATTAACCCTGACACCCCAGTCGAGAAGCGGCCGCTGAGCCAGATAGTCATCGACGTTTTTCCGAATACTGTCCGTCAGTCGGACGGTGCCGTTAAAGAGCGGCCCCGTGTCACCAATGAGGCTCTGTTCGATTTCCCGGGTGTAGGTCTCTTCAAGATACCGTTGTAAAACGCCCAGGGAGCCGACATAGAGCATCGGCGGCATGAGAATGCACAGGATCAGAATCCGAAACGAAAGGTACTTCACGTGTCACCCAAGCTATATTTCAGCCAGCAGCTTCCGGACCGTGTCGGCC
Organism: uncultured Desulfobacteraceae bacterium; assembly: GCA_964396575.1. GTDB lineage: Bacteria > Desulfobacterota > Desulfobacteria > Desulfobacterales > JAABSP01 > CAYNGG01. The sequence continues at coordinate 14,283 of CAYNGG010000021.1, forward strand.
TCGGGAAACTCGGCGCTCAGCGAGAGCGCCGTTTCAAACTCCGCCCTGGCCCGCTCCGTATCCCCTTTTTTCAGGTAGGCCGTGCCCAGGTGATAGCGGATGGTGGGGTTTTCAGGCATTTTCTCGACGCTGTCCTCGAGCTCCAGGATGGCGCTGTCGTAAAGCTCCTTTTTGACGTAAACCCATCCCAGGGTGTCCATCACCCCCGCGTCGTCCGGAAGCTTCTCCTTGGCCAAACGAGCGTACTCCAGTGCTTTGTTGAGATCCCGCTCGTCCTCGGCCAGCATATAGGCCAGATTGTTGGCCGCCGGGGCAAAATCGGGATTGATCCGCAGGGCCTCCCGGTAATGTTTCTCGGCAGCTTCGGGATCGCCCTGATTTTCGTGGATGATTCCAAGGAACATGTGTGGACCCGCCTGATCGGGGCGATTCTCGATCATGGTCTCGAATTGCTTGACAGCCTGATCCGCCTGATTTCTGGACAGATAAATCCGAGCCAGGCCATAGTAGGGCCGCGGAAGGTTGGGATTGGCATCAAGCGCTGCTTTTAGCTCGTTTTCCGCGGCGTCCAGATCGCCCTTAGCAATTAAAAGTCGCCCTTTAAGGCTGTGTACCATCGCCGTGGCGGGCTTGGAATCTTTAACCCGCTCCAGTTGAATGTCACAGCGCTCGATGGCCTTGTCAAACTCCTTCTGTGCGGCATGAACCAAAACCATATTGTTGAAGACATCCATGAGCGTCGGTCTAATGTCCATCGCCTTTTCAAGCTGTGTCATGGCCTTGTCATACTGCTTTTGAAGGCGATACAGAATGCCGAGGCGGAAGTATCCGGTGGGATTGTCCGGGTCGAGCTCAATGAGCTTCTGATAAGCGTCTTCCGCTTTTTCCGCGTCTCGCTGATAAAGATAGGTGTTTCCCAGAAGCAGCCAGGCGGGATAGGTTTCCGGATCCAGCTCCAGAACTCGCTCGCTCTGCTTTTGTGCTTCGGCGAAGTTGCCATCCTGGAAATGTATCTCGCCCAGAAGCATGTGGGATTTGGGGAATCGGGGATTGATCTCAATGGATCGTGCCAATGCCTTTTTCGCCAAATTAGCATCCCCGCTTCCCAAAAGGGCGACACCGTGAAAATAGTGAGCGCGATCGGATTCGCGATCATCTTTTACGAGCTGATCAAATATCACTTGCGCACCGGAAAAGTCCCGCTCCTTGATTAACATCTCGCCTTTTAGCATCCGAGTGCTCATCCGCTGAGGCTTCTCTTTCAACACCGCTTCAATATACTGTTTGGCCTGATCCGGATTATCACGTTGGAGATGGTGTCGAATCAGGGCGTCTTTAACCCGAAAATCATCGGGAGACAGCTCAAGCGCTTTTTTATAGAGAGCCAACGCCTTTTCGGGCCGATCGGTGGAATCATAAAAATCCGCGGTGACCATGTAAGGCTTGACATCATCCGGAGCCAGATCAATTGCTTGCTGGAAGGCTGCCTCAGCCTTTTCTTGGTTTCCCCGCCGGGAGTAAAAAGCGCCTAATGTCAGATGGAGATCGATATTCTCCGGATCCGTTTCGATCGCTTTCATGAAGGCATCCTCGCCTTTCTCCAGCTCGCCTCGGCGCAAAAAGTAATTGGCGAGGGAAACATACAGATCGGTGTTTTCCGGGTTCATCTCGATGGCACGCAGAATCTCCGCTTCAGCGGCTTCATAATTCTGATTTTTCTCGTAGAACCCAGCAAACGCCAACCGAGGCTCAACCGCTTTCGGGTCCACCTCCACGGCTCGTTCCAAAACATCCCTAGCCGCGTCATCGTCTCCTTGGGCGGATAGAATTCGAGCGAGTCCGAGATAGGCGCGGGTCTGATCCGGGTCAGCTTCGATAACCCGCTTAAAGGCGTCTTGGGCCTCGGAATAGCTCCGCGCCTCCATTTGGAGACCGGCCAACAGGTAGAGGGCATCGATATGCTCCGGGTGATCTGCCAGAATCCCATCAACCTTTTTGCGGGCCTCGTCAAAGTCTTTTCCAAGAAAGTAAAACGTGGCCAAGCTCATCTGTACGTCGGTGTTTTGGGGATCCAGCTCGGCGGTGATGGATAAATGCCGGAAAGCATTCCTGGCATCGCCAAGCTTCAGGTAAGTCCGCCCTAAAGTCTCGTGAGCGGCAACGAGACGGGGATTGTTTTTAATGGCGTTTCTCAGCTCGATTTCAGCATTCTTATACTCGCCCTTTTCGAAGTATTCCTGCCCCCTTTCCAGGTAGGCCTTCGCCTTTTCCGGGTCCGGCTCGTCGGAATTGCCGCATCCCCAGGTGAAAAGCAATGTCATCCCCACCACAACGGTCACGCGCCATACGAATTGTCTCATCCTGTTCCTCCGTGCTCTGCTAAAGGTAAGCTTCATCATCAACGCCGTGGTCGCCCTGTGCCAGACAACCCCCTCATGGATCGATTACTTTGTAGAGATTGGCTTCCCATGGCCGGAAGTCATCAGTAAACCGCCGCCCCGTCCCGAGGCTTTTCCCGGTTCGGAGATTGATCAGCCGGGCTGTCTCGGGAAACGCCAGGGTGATTGAAACCGCCTCACCCGTAATGCCTTGTATTCTTCCATTATCACCGAGGTTTTTCAATGATTTTTTGAATGTGGGATTCTTGATCAGACCCACAATCCGATCCGACCCGCTGGTCCAGTGGACCACCTCGATCATATTGGCGGGATTGTCACCTTCAAAAACCCGAAGACGCGGCCTCAGCCCGGCCTCTTCCAGCAACGACCCGACAATCTCCCGCCAGGCAGCCCCGTATTCCGAAAACCTGCGGGATGGCGACCAGTAAGCCATCGGGGAGAGATTCAGATATATCGCCCGCCCTTTCCCTGTGCGTTTGGAAATCCGAGTCATGCGGGTGCCGTTCTTGTCCGGGGACACCGAGATCCCCGTCGCGTCCCCGCCGGCCCGGGTTCCTCGCTCAAATACCACCAGTCCCTTATGCCGAAATGCCCCATCGGTGTAGGTAAACCGACTCAAAAACGGACGCTGGTATTTCTCCCCGTCCACCTCGGTCAGTCCTTTTCCGTTGAGATACCCCGCCGATTCGTCACGGTCAACCCCAAAGAGCGAATCCAGGGCGCCGCCGCCGGCTCGTCCCTTTCCCCGGCCGTCGAGCAGACCGCAGAGCGCATCGGCAATCAGGGTGCCCCCATCCCTGACAAAGCGTCTCAGGGCATCCGCCTCTGTATCGGACAAACAGATGGCCCGCGGAAGCACGATCACCCGGAAACGGTCGATCAGGTCGGGCGAGTTTTCCCGGACATCCAGATAGCTGATGAAATCGTACTGATAGCCGAGGTCTTCGAGGGTTTTACACCAGACTGTGCGGAGGATGCCAGCACTCTGGTTTTCATTGTCAATGGAGCTTTTCCGCCGGGGCCAGGTCCGCCCGTGAACAATGGCGTCCATGGCCCAGGCCGCGCCAATGCTGGGCTGAGAATAATAGATACCGATGGGGTCCGGGCTGAAACGGGTTTCGGAATCCAGGATAAAACGGCTGATCTCCCCGCTGACATCCTTAAAGGTCTCGCGATTTTCGAGGATATGGGGGGCAATGGAGCCGTCGGCTGTGTGAAACCATCCTTCGGGCCAGGCGATGACCCCATGGCATCCGTGAAGCAGATAATACCAAAGGAACCAGGCATCGAGCTTCGGATTACTAGTGGAGAAAAAGGTCATCATCCGGGGACGTTTACTCCCATTTAAAAATGAACGGAGGATCTCGTTAGTGACGTAGATGTCATAGGCTTCGATCCACTGAACGGACCGGGACAGCCGCGCATAGTCGTATCCACCCCATGGAGCAGGGGCCTGGCCCCCTACAAATCCGGCCGGCCTGACCGGGTCGATGGAGTTGGCATAGCGGACCAGCTCGGCGACTACCGCGGCCATCTGGTAATCCATGAATTGACGGAAATCGAGCCATGGAGACAGGTTCCAATCGGCAATCGGAGGACTTTGGGCATCTTTCCGGATCGTCTTGAAACCGACGGCCGGCACATCTGAAAACCTCTCGTAGCTGGTCTCCCATTGCCGGTTGAGCCGCTCAATCGAGCCATATTCAGCTTCCAGCCATTCCCGGAACCAGGCAAGGGATTCTGGATGGACATCCACATCGCAAGGGCTGGTCATGCTGCCCAAGGAGATCTCATCGTCCAGTGCATAGGCCAAGACCCGTCCCTTTCGGGTCGCTGAAATATTCTTGGCTATATGCTCCTTCATCCGGCTCAGGGTCTCCGGATCAGCCAGGCTATGGGGCCGGACCGTGGGGCCCGACTGGTCTGATACACGCTGTCGATCTTCTCCGGTCAGGTACAAAAAGCCCTTGTCCGCTACATGGCCGACGTAATAAGGAAACTGATGCTGTTTAGAAAATTCGACCTTTTCGGTCTGCCCGGCGCCCCGATCGATCTGAAAACCGGTGAACCCCAAGCTCTTGTAAAGTGGAAAATCTCGTATCACCTGGGTCTGATACGGCCAGACCAAAATCTGAAACTGATGCCATGTCTCGCTCAACGGAATCGACGGCACCGGCTTCAGGGGACCGATTCGCTGAACATCAGCCCCGGCGACACAGGGCATTAAGAGCCCTCCAAACAAAAACAGCCCCCATATCAGATATGGGAGCTGCATAAATCCAATGGCGTTCCGTCTCATCCCAGGTACCCGCCTTCCGCAACTTTCGAGACTACGTATCGGTATTTCCCCGAAGCGTCCCGAGGAATATCGTCCATCATTTCAATGCTTACATTCACGGAATCCCCCATCCGCTTTTTAAACCCCCGCTCGATTCGCTGGTTCCCGTCCGCTGGATACAGGTTCTCATGGACCTTCAGATAGACCGTAACATCGTCAACGGCGTTTTGGACAATTTTGAAGGTATCCACCCCCTCGATATCCCGGACCACATAGATAATGGAAAGGGCATGCTGCCACCGGCCGTCCGGGGTCACCACAAAATCGGTGGTGCGGCCCTTGATGTTCTGGATGGTCCGCCATGTCCGGCCGCATGCGCAGA
>CAYNGG010000022.1:0-18992 GCA_964396575.1 uncultured Desulfobacteraceae bacterium
TCTCAACGACCCCACCAAAAGGAGCTGCCAGATGGCCAGCCTGGAACGCGCTATTGCATTGGCCGCAAAAGCTCACACCGGCCAGCGGGACAAGGCCGGCGCCCCCTATATCCTTCATCCCCTTCGGGTCATGCTCCGGCTGGACACCCCGGAAGCGATGCAGGCCGCCGTGCTCCACGACGTCCTCGAAGACACGCCGGTCACGGTGGAATCCCTGCGGGATGCCGGGTTTTCCGAGCCGGTAATCGAGGCGGTGGATGCCCTGACCCGGCGGCCCGATGAAACCTACACGGCCTTTATCGACCGGGTGAAGGCTCACCCGATCGCCCGCCGGATCAAGCTCGCGGACCTCGAAGACAACCTCGACCTGAGGCGACTCCCCGATCCGGACCACCCATCCCGGGCGGATACTGATCGGGTCAAGCGGTACTATCGGGCCTGGACGGCCCTCACGGACCAGCCGGGCCATTACCTCGTGGTCGTGGACGACCACCGTCGCCGGGGGACCGGTTCCGGCCGGCGGGTCCACGATGCCCACGCCGATTGCGAATCGGCTGTGGCGGCCTGCCGGGGAGTTATCGATGGCTGTCTGCGGCGGATTTCCGACGGCGCGACCTCGGCCGGCGAGCTCTGGGAGCGATATCTTCAGTGGGGTGAGACGCCGTCCATCCTCGGCGAGGGACCGGATGGCGATTGCGGGTTTTCCGCTCGGGACTACGCCCGGCAACGGGTGACCGAAATGGTCCCATAATGGAAATGCTTTGAAGAATCGAGGCGAGATAATGCAGGTAACGGACAAGGACTGGACGCGGGTTCATGCTGACTTTCCCGTCAATGACCGATGGGTCTGGCTCAACAATTGCGGTACCACCCCGGCCGGTCGCCACGTGGTCTCGGCGGTCAACCGGTTCATATCGGGGTATGCCCAAGACGGCGTTTTTACGGATGCCGCTTCCCTGGCCGGGCTCCGGCGCCGGATCAAGGAAATCCTCGCCGGGCTGCTGAATTGCCAGCCGGATGAGCTGGCCCTCATCCACCACACGGCCGAAGGGATGAATTTCATCTCCCACGGCCTTCGGTTCGCCGAGGGGGATGAGGTCATCCTCCTGGAAAACGAGTACCCCAGCAACATCTACCCCTGGCGGCATCTGGAAGGCAAGGGCGTGACCATTCGGACCGCGCCCATGGGCGAGTCGCCGGATGAATTTTTCGAGGGGCTCACCCGGATGGTCGGCAAACGGACCCGGCTCATTGCCCTGTCCGCCGTCCACTGGTGCACCGGGATGCCGCTGCCTCTATCCGAAGTGGGCTCGCTCTGCCGCGAGCGGGGGATCGATTTCGTGGTGGACGGAGCCCAGGGGGTGGGGATGCGGCCCATCGACGTGGCGGCCGACGGAATCCACTTCATGGCCTTTTCCGCCTGGAAATGGCTCATGGGGCCGCTGGGGCTGGGAGTGCTCTACGTCGCCCGGGACCGGCTGGAGGACCTGGACCCGGTGTTCATCGGTACCGAGTCGGTGGTCAACGACACCGAGTATCTCCCCTACAAGGACACGCTCAAGCCGACGGCCGACCGGTTCAGCATCTCGACGCCGAGCGTCCTCGACTGGATTTACTTCGCCGCCGCCCTGGAATACCTGGCCGAGATCGGGTTTCAAGCGGTCCGGGAGCGGATCTGGGACCTGGCCGACCGGCTCCGGGACGGACTGAGCGACGCGGGGTTCGACCTCCCCGCCAGCCGTTTCCCCGACCACCGGACCGGCATTGTCGTCTGTGAGCGCCGGGGAGTCGCGTCCGCCGATCTGGTGGCCCGCCTCAAAGGCCACCGGATCGCCGCCGCTGAGCGTCTGAGCCGGGTCCGGCTCTCCCCCCACATCTATCTGCTGCCCGAGCAAATCGACCGGGCGGTGGAGGTTCTGGCGGGGGGATCATAAGCCGAGCGCTTATGTCAACACTATGTAATCAAACCTTGAGAGGTGATCAGACAATGGAAATTGCCACACATCTGAAGATCGATCAGAAGCTTTGCGGAAAGCCGGTGGAGCTGTCGGCCGGGAAGAGCCGGGTGGAGCTGACGGCAACGGCCGAAATGGCCGCCGACGAAACCGGCCTCGTCCACGGCGGGTTCGTTTTCGGGGCCGCCGATTACGCGGCCATGATCGCCGTCAACCACCCCAACGTGGTCCTTGGCGGGGCCGAGGTCAAGTTTTTAAAGCCGGTTAAGGTGGGAGAGACGGTCACGGCCGACGCCGAGGTTACTGAAACCGCCGGGAAAAAGCGGACCGTGGACGTGACGGTGAGCCGGGATGAGGAGACGGTCTTTTCCGGGGTCTTTACCTGCTTTGTCCTCGACCGGCACATCTTAGGGTAAACGCTATCCCCCGATGGCCCGCATGGCGTCTGTGGGATGCGGATCGGCCGGGCCGTTCAGAGTGTGGCGCATCGGCTTGTGCCGGACCGCATCCAGAAAGATCCCCGCCAGGGTCTCGTCATCGGCCCCCGCTCGCATCGGTCCCCGGAGGTCGAGCTGCTCGTCGGAAAGGAGGCAGGCCCGGAGGCCGCCGGCGGCGGTGAGCCGGAGCCGGTTGCAGAGGTGGCAGAAGTGATGGCTCAAGGGGCGGATGAGCCCGATCTCGCCCAATGCGCCGGGAATCCGGTACCTGACCGCCGGTCCGTCCCGCCGGTCGGCCTCCACGGGAATCAGGTCGCCCAAGGGAGCCAGCCGCTCCATGATTTCCGGGGCGAGCAGCGGGGTCTCCTCTACCCCCGATTCCCCGAGCGGCATGTGCTCGATAAACCGGACGTGGAATGGTCGGTTCAGCGCGAGCCGGGCCAGGTCGATCAGCTCATCCTCGTTTTCCCCCCGGAGAGCGACCACGTTGAGCTTGATGGGGGAGAATCCCGCCCGGTCCGCCGCCTCGATCCCGGCCCAGACGGCGTCGAAGGCGTCTCGGCCGGTGATCCGATGGTAACGGTCCCGGTCCAGGGAATCCAGGCTGATGTTGAGCCTTCGGATGCCGGCGGCCCGGATGGGCTCGATGTGGTCGGCCAGGAGGACGCCGTTGGTGGTGAGGGTCACCTCGGAGAGCCCCGGGACCTCTGAAAGCTGCCGGAGAAAGGGATAGACCCCCCGGCGGACCAGCGGCTCCCCGCCGGTCACCCGGACCTTGGTAATCCCCATCCCGACGCCGATCCGGACGATCCGCAAAATCTCCTCGTATCGGAGAATCTGGTCGTGGGCAAGCCGGGGGATCCGGCTGCGGGGGGGGACGCAATAGCCGCACCGGAGATTGCACCGGTCGGTGATGGAGACCCTTAGATAGCTCAGGTGCCGGTTATACCGGTCGATGAGCCGGGAAAGCGCGGGGGCATCGGGTGTCCGGGAAGAATGCGTGATTGTGTCTCCTTGTTCCGGAATGGACGCCGACCGCCTCAGCCCGGCAGCTTGGTCACCAGGAACTCGTCTTTGGTGTCATCGAGCTCGCCGGGGCTGGCCGGGACCTCCGGCGGAATAATCTCCAAATCGCCGTTTTGAATCCGGTCGGCCGACAGGCTCGCTATGCGACGGTCGAGCCTGACGTGGACTGACCAGCTCGCTTCGTTCCGCTCGAAAATGGCCACGATCCGACCATTTTCGTCGATCTCCAAGCGGCCGTCCGCCAGCTCCAGCAACAGCTTGATGTTGATCCGCCGCCCGACGCTCGCCGGGTTACGGCGGACGAAAAAGGCAAGGCCGCCGGCCGAGATGTCCAGCAGATCACCCCGCTGGGGCCGCCCCTCCGGCTCGCCCGCGTCGTTTAAGAGCTGAACGGATACCTTGGCCGGAACCTCCAGCCGAAGGTCGGTCCGGCGCTCCATGCCGTAATCCTTGAGGACGTCCAGGACGTAACCCGAACGCTGGCAGTAGGCCTTGAGCTTCACTTCGAGCTCCGGCAGGCTGTCTTGCCATTCGTCAAAGGCGGACCGATCGAGGACGCTCACCCGGGCCGGCGTCACCGTCCTCATGGCGGTGGTGTTGACCGATGCGGCAAAGAAGCTGTCGGCACCGGCGATATCCCCCGGCCGGAGCGTCTTGATCCAGATTTCCTCATCATCCTGGTCATAGGCCAGGACCAGCTCCCCTTCATCAATGAAATAGAGTCGGGGCTTGATCTGGCCCTGCTTGTAAACCAGTCGGTCCTCATCGAACCGATAGGTCTTAAGTGATGAGTAGAGGGTCTCGGACTCCTCAGCGGTGAGGGTCTCGTGGAGTGCCGACCAGCTTTTTAGATGACGCTGTTTTCTCAAGGCGCTTGTCTCGGTGCCCACGGGGGCTATTTGCTTTAATCTTGCCAGGGCGGTGGCCGCAACCGTTCCCACCCGGCCACCATACACTATTTTTTCTATCGGTTTTCTCGCGTCCCGGTCAAGGATTTTATGGAGAATCGATATCCCCTCCGGTGCCCCGATCCGGTCCAGGGCTCTGGCGATCCGCATGGCCAGATCGTCGGCGGCCGACGACTCCACCGTGTCGAGCCGTTCGACCAGAACCGCTAAAGGCGACAGGGCGCTCCGGGATTTAAGCTCCCCCAACAGATCCACGGCATCGCCCTTGAGCCGGTCATCCGCATCAATCACCATCCGGCGGAGAATCTCGGCGCTCTCCGGTCCGCCCATCTTCGCGATGGCCCGAAGGGCCTCGCGCTGGAGCCGGAGGTCGCCGTCCGCCAGCAGCGGCTCCAGAACGGGCATGTGCTCGGGGCGGCCCGCGTCTCCGATCAGCATAACCAGATTCCGGAGATAATACCAGGGGTGCCTCCCCTTGATCTCGGTGATCAAAGCGGGCAAGGCCGACGGGCCGATGGCCGCCAGGACCCCGATCACCCGGACCCGCTCGTAGCGGTCGGTGCTCTCCCGGAGCATTGCCAGCAGCGGCCCGGCGGTGAAGGCCCCGAGCGCCACCATCAGGTCCGCTGCATCCTGCCGGTTCCCCTCCGCGTCGGTACGAAAGGCCGCCATCACCGGGGATAACGGGTCGGGCCCGGCAAGCTCGGCCATGATCCGGCCCACCATCGACCGGATACGCTGGGACTTGGCGATCCGGCCGCCGTGGATGGAGCCGAACGCTTCCACGATATGCCGGGGCTCGTCGAGCCGTCCGGCGGCGATCCGGGCCAGAGCCAGACCCTTTAAGTGCTCGCAGATGGTCTCGTAGCTCGGGCTCGACCGGGTTTCCAGGATAATCCAGGCGGTGAGCCGGTGGGAGAGGGCGAGGAGTATCTCCGTCTCCCCGCGCCGCATCAGGTCGGTGATGATCCGGGCCATGGCTTCCGCCACCGCCTCCCGGACCGGAGCCGTCTCGATGAGCAGCCCGCCGGCCAGCCGGATAGCCGCCTCACGGCTCCGCCGTCCGGGTCGCCCGACGGGCGGGAGGATCGCCTCCGGCAGGGCTCGGATGCGCCGGATATCCCGCGGGATGCCGGGATCACGGATTATCCGATCAACCGCATCGCCCCCATTACCATATTGATCTCCCATGATTCAGTGTTCCCGGTCCATCCGGCCGGGACGGGCTCCCCGCCGGGAGTAGGTCTCATGTCGCCCGGTCACGCCGGCTGATACCGTCCCGCAAGTGTTGACCACAGCTTTATCCGGATGCCGCCTCGTCCCGCCGACCGTCCCCCTTTCCGCCGGATTCCCGCGCATCCTTTTCCTGGATCATCTCCAGGGCCTTGGCGGCGGCGGCCTTGAGGGTTTCTCCATGAGCCCGGCCCCGGATCGCCCCCTTTTTCCGCTGCTCCACGATGTCGGTGAGCGGCTCGACCGCCACCTTCGAGCCGATCTGGCCCAGGGAGTGGCAGATCCGCTCGGTCAGCTCGGTGCGCAGCTTGGAAGCAACCAGATCCTCGGATTCCAGGAGCTTGAGGAGCGGCAGCACGCCGGCCCGCGTCCCCCACGCCCCCAGCATGGCCACGATGTTGAGCTTGAGCTCGTCTTCCATTTCAGGAAGAGCCGCCAGGACCACCTCCTCGCTTTCCGGCCCGCCGATGTTGTAAATGCTGTTAAGCGTCTCCCGCCGGACCCGGACATCGTCGTGCTCGAGAAAGGGCCGGATCACCCCCAGGTGGCTGGGGGTTCCCACCTTGCCGAAGAGCAGGATCAGGTTCCGCAGGTAGTACCAGGGGGCATCATTGTTGATCTCCGCCTCCAACCGGGGCAGCGCCACCTGACCCGTATGGCAGACCACCCGGAGAATCCGGGATCGCTCAGTCCGGGAGTCGCTTTCCAAAAGACGCCCCAGAAGCCGGTCGAGGACGCCTTCGCCCAGCATGACCAGGCGGTCCATGGCCTGCTTCCGGGTATCCTCGTTGGCGGAGATGAGGTCTTCCATAAGCGGGGCGACGATCTCATCCGTCCCGATCCCCCGGATCATCTCTCCGACCAGGGCCGCCATCCGCTCGCCCTTCTGAATCCGGCCGGCGTGGATGGCGTTGAAAATTTTCAGGATATGCTGACACTTGGCGAATTCACCCGACCGGAGCAGCGAGACGGCCAGGTCCCGAAGCCGGATGCAGATCTGCTCGAACGCCGGGCTCATCTCGGTCTCATACCGGACCCAGCCGGCGAGCTTATAGGATAGCCGGATGAGCATCTCGGTCCGCTCGGCCTTCTCCAGTCGGTTAGCGATGTCGGCCAGGACCGGGGCCAGCTTCGCCCGGACCGCCGGGTCGCCGCTGACCAGCGCATCGGCCATCCGGTCAATGAGAGCGGGCGCGGTCTTGTCGTTTTCCCGAACCAGAAACCGTTCCACCGTGGTTGGGAGAGCCGCAAGGACCGCATCATCGGCCAGGGGATCGGTCTCCCCCCGGGCAATCGCTTCCAGAGCGCTTTTCAGGTGGTGCTGGGCGGTCTGGTTGATCCGTTCCAATGCGGACCGGCCCCGTTCGGACCGCTTTAGGGCGGCATAGAGCCGCTCGACCGATTCGGATGCCGAGCCCCCGGCCGTCTCCCGGAGACGCTTAACCCGCTTCAGCAGCCGGTCATGCCGCTCGTCGTCCAGACATCCGACGATGGCTTCGAAGAGCTCGTGAGCAAAACCCTCCCCGCCGCCGTGAGTGAGAAACAGATCGACCACCTCGTCATCCCGGTCAGCAATGGCTTCGGCCATAAGCCGCCGGACCTCGGTCCGTCGATCCCCGGTGAGGAGATCGTCTAAAATCCCGAGCATCGGACCGATGGCCGCCGCGTCGATCCCGCCGTCCCCGGCCGCCCCCTTTTCCCGGTCGCCGGTCATCTCGATGTTCACCCCGGCAATCGCCCGCTCGGCAATCATGGCCGGCAGCCCTCCGGCCGCGTCGATGACCTCCGGCTTCTCCGTGAGAATCTCCATCAGAGCGGTCATCCCCTCCCGGTCAAAGTCCGAATTAAAGGTGAGGCGTCGGACCGGTTCGGGAAAGACCAGATCGAGAAAACTGGAGACCTGGGTCTTGCGCCGCTCCTTTTCACTCAACGGGTGGTCATCGACCCGATATCCGGCACCGGTCCGCTCCAGGACAAAGGGCTGAGTGGCGGTCAGGCGCTGGACGGCGTCGTGGGCCTTGGTGATGAAGTCACGGGTGGACGGGTTGGACACGGGGAAGAGGCGAAGCCGCTGAACCGCCGCGTTCATGGCGGTTATCGCCTCGACCGCCTGTTGCTCTCTATCAGTGTCGATCATATCATCACCTTGAAGGGGTGGTTCTCGTGGGGAAGATTCGGCGCCGGCCGGACCGGACGCCGGGAAATGATAATAAAATCCTCTAGAAAAAGTATCCAAAACGCCGGGGATTGTCAAACAAAAACCCCGGTCCGGCCTGACTCGCTATTGACGGTAGTCCGCCCCTGGCGTAATATCCCCTTCTGTTTTGACAACCGTTACGAATCATTTCAACCCCAATCGAAAGGAGGAATTCGGACGGTCACCGTCGCGGGCGGCGGGGCCGGCCCGAGCCGACACCATGAGCATCAACACGGTAAACCTCATAGACGATCAGGTTCCGGTGCGCCACGTGCTGGTGAGCGTATCGGACAAACGCGGGCTTTCGACCTTCATTCCCCGCCTCCGGGAGCTCTCCCCCGAAGTCCGATTTTTATCCACCGGCGGGACCTACGGCCGGATTCGGGATATCCTCGGGGAAGGGGCCGACGACTGCCTGAGTCAGGTCTCGGACTACACCGGTCAGCCGGAAACCCAGGGGGGGCTGGTGAAAACCCTCGACTTCAAAATCTATCTGGGCCTGCTCACCGAAACCTACAACGAGAGCCATCAAGGGGATCTGACCCGGACCGGCGCGGTCCCCATCGATATGGTGGTGGTCAACCTCTACCCGTTCCAGAAGACGGTGGCCCAGCCGGATGTGACGGTGGAAGCGGCCCGGGGCAACATCGACATCGGCGGCCCGTGCATGATCCGGGCCTCGGCCAAGAACTTCATCCGGGTGGCCTCGGTGGTGGACCCGGACGATTACGACCGGATTCTCGACGCCCTGTCGGCCAACAAGGGGGCCACCACCCTGGCTCTCCGCTACGACCTCGCCCGGAAGGCCTTTGCCCACACCGCTGAATACGACCGGGCCATTGCCGACTTTCTGGCCGGCCAGCCCGAATCGGCCGCCGCCGGCTGCTACCAGATGAAAGGACACTGATATGGCACAGGATCTCAAGCAGATGTACAAGACGGTGGTCCCGGACCACTTCCCTCCCCGGATGGAAATCACCTTCGCCGACGACGGGGGGCGGCAGACGCTCTATTACGAGCGGGTGAGCTGGACCATCGACGGCGTGGAAAAGGGCCTTCGATACGGCGAAAACCCCGGCCAGGAAGCGGCCCTCTTTAAGCTCGTCAACGGAAACCTGACCCTCGGCGAAACCGAGTGCATCCAGCCGGGCCGGTATCTGGCTTCGGACATCGAGCTGCTCCAGTCGGGAAAGCACCCCGGCAAAACCAATCTCACCGACGCCGACAATTCCCTGAACATCCTCCGGTACTTTCCCGACAGACCCACCGCCGTGATCGTCAAGCACAACAACCCCTGCGGAGTGGCCCGGGCCGACAGCTTAGCCGATGCCTACGCCCGGGCCTACATGGCCGACCGGGTGGCGGCCTTCGGCGGGTGCATCGCCCTGAACCGGGCCGTGGACCCGGCCACCGCCGAAGCCATCTCCGGGCAGTACGCCGAAGTGGTGGTCGCCCCCGACTTCGAGGCGGGAAGCCTCGATATCCTCGGCCGGCGGAAAAACCTTCGGGTGATCCGGATCGGGAACATCGACCGGCTCCAGACCTTCGTGGGCGAGCGGGTGGTGGAATTTAAATCCCTCATCGACGGCGGGATCATCGCTCAATGCTCCTTTGTTCCCGCCGCCCGGACCGCCGGCGATCTGGTGATAGCCGAATGCGAGCACGGGGGCAAAACCTACCGGATCGACCGGGCCCCCACCGACGCCGAGGCCGAAGACCTCCTTTTCGGCTGGCTCGTGGAATCGGGGATCACTTCCAACTCGGTTATCTACGTGAAAAACGGGGTGACGGTCGGGATCGGGACCGGCGAGCAGGACCGGGTGGGGGTGGCGGAGATCGCTCGGGACAAGGCTTATCGGAAGCTCGCCGACCGCTATTGTTTCGAGACCCACGGAATTCCCTACAACGAGCTCAAAGATCCGGACCAGCGCCGGGAGGTGGATGCCCGGGTGGCCGCGGAAAACGGCGGACTCAAAGGGGCCGCCATGGTCAGCGACGCCTTCTTCCCCTTCCGCGACGGGGTGGATGTGGGGCTCCGGGAAGGGATCACCGCCGTGGTCCAGCCGGGCGGATCAGGCAACGACTATCAATCCATCGAGGCCTGCAACGAGGCCGGCGCAACCATGGTTTACACCGGCCAGCGAAGCTTCAAACATTAACATCCACGGAGTCCGGGCGGGCCGGCCCCGTCCGGACGCCTTAACGGCCTCCTTTGCTGGCTCGTGTCCACCCAGAAAAAGGAATCCTGACCAGGAATGAGTAACGACAGATACAGCATGTCATTTACAACGGGCAGTCTTTTTCACCGCGAATCGGTGAAGCTGGCCGAGCTGTATCTTGATCTTGGCGACTGGAATGCTGTTCGGGACAAGGTTATCGCGAAAAATCTACTGCAAACCAGGACACTGAATACGCTCAAGCGAGTCTGCTCCGAGATCGTCTCTCGGCTCAGGACGCTGGGCCAAAGTGAGCTTGAATTCCTTGTTGAGAGTAGTTATCAAGAGCAAGCCTATCTCCTGTGGCTCGCCGTCTGCCGCCGGTACAGATTCATCGCTGATTTTGCCGTCGAAGTGCTTCGAGAGCGCTACATCACACTGAAGACTGATCTGACCCACGAGGATTTCGATTCATTCTTCAACCGGAAATCCGAGTGGCATTTGGAGCTGGATAGAATCACCCCGGCGACACGAGGCAAATTGCGGCAGGTCCTGTTCAAGATACTTCG
This sequence comes from uncultured Desulfobacteraceae bacterium, assembly GCA_964396575.1. GTDB lineage: Bacteria > Desulfobacterota > Desulfobacteria > Desulfobacterales > JAABSP01 > CAYNGG01. The sequence goes on from CAYNGG010000022.1 coordinate 10,482, forward strand.
CGAGACGAATCTCTTAACGCCCGACAATATAATAAATGCCGCCATGCTCAGCCCGAGACTGTTGAAGCTGATCCATCAAGGCAGCCCGGGGGATGTCTTGTACTTCCCTGTATTTGAATCCGAGCTGAAGGGGATGTAGCGGTGACAGAGGATATAACCAGAAAGCCGATGCATGACAGATTTCAGCATCTTTTTAATGTGATCTCGGGCCGGCGTTTTCTCAGCAAGGAAGGTCTCGGCAACGAGGTTCCGTTTTTCATCTGTCCCTTCAGGCCGGAAGAATCCGTTGAAATGGAGCGGTTTCAGCGTCAGTTGGTCAATCGCCTTGAGCATGACGGTGTCCGGATACTGGAGATCAATCTGTATGACCTTTCAATTAAAATCCTCAAAGAGCGTGGCATCTGGGACCGGATTCTCGAGATGGAGGATTCCGTCTCCAAAGAGCAGCTCAAGGAGCTCCTGCAAGGCGTGCTGGACCCCGAAACCCATCTTGTTCCGGCTATTGCGGCCAGGCTGGCAAGCACGGATTTCGAGGTTCTTTTCCTGTCCGGCGTTGGCGAAGTTTTCCCCTACATCCGCTCGCACAATGTTTTGAACAATTTGCAGAGCACGGCGAAAGAAAAGCCGACCGTCATGTTTTTCCCGGGAGCCTACACCCACTCCCTGGAGTCCGGAGCATCGCTCGATCTCTTCGGAAGGCTGCATGACGACAAGTACTACCGGGCATTCAACATCTTTCATTATGAGGTTGCAGGGGACAGGGTGCAGGGTGCGGGAGGAAGAAAGAAATGAAGTTCGAGGATTTGGAGGTTTGGAAGCGATCCGCGGTATTGAGCGCCGAAATCTATCTGGCTCTGGCCGATCTGAAGGATTTTGGATTCAAAGATCAGATCACACGATCATCGTTGTCGATTCCCAGCAATATCGCTGAGGGTATCGAAAGGGGCTCCGATAACGAGGTTGTTCGGTTTTGTGTGATTGCCCGTGGTTCTTCCGGTGAGCTAAGAACTCAGGGCTACATCGGCATGAAAATTGGCTACATCTCAACAGGACAGGGCAAACTTTGGATTCAGGAAACCATTGAGATATCGGCCATGCTCTCCGGGCTCATTAAACATCGCCAAGGAAAGAATCATGAATAACCTGCCCCCTGCACCCTGTACCCTGCACCCTATCTTCGCCAAGAAGATTGACCGCCCGATTGAAGGGGTCATCAAAGCTGACGATGAAGCCAGCCTTCGCCTTGAGATCGAAGAATACGTGCTGACCAATGAAGTCGAAAAACGGCTTGAGTCCTTCCTGGATGCCTACAACGACTACAAAGGTGCCAATGGCGTTTGGGTTTCCGGTTTCTTCGGGTCCGGTAAATCTCACCTGTTGAAGATGTTGGCGCTCTTGCTCGAAAACCGGCAAATCGACGAGGTCTCGACTCTTGACCTGTTCCTGCCCAAGTGTGGCGATAACGAAATCCTGCGAGGCGATCTCCAACGGGCGGCCGCCATCCCGTCGAAAAGCATTCTGTTCAACATCGACCAGAAAGCGGACGTCATCAGCAAGACCCAGATCGATGCGCTCCTCGCCGTCTTCGTCAAAGTCTTTGATGAAATGTGCGGTTACTACGGCAAGCAGGGGCACATCGCGCAGTTTGAGCGCGACCTCGACAGCCGTGGCCTCTACCAACAGTTTAAATCGGCCTATGAATCCTCAGCAGGAAGAACATGGCAACAGGGCCGCGAACAGGCCCTGCTCGAAGCGAAAAACATTGCCAAAGCCTATGCCCAGGCAACGGGTGATGACGAGGCGCCGGCATTAGGGATACTCGATAAATACCGCGGCCAATACAGTGTCTCCATCGAGGATTTTGCTGAACAGATAAACGCCTATATCGAACGGCAATCGACCCAGGAGAATCAAAAAGAGTTTCGCCTCAACTTCTTTGTCGACGAGGTCGGACAGTACATCGCTAAAAACGTCAGGCTGATGACCAACCTCCAGACCATCGCCGAGAGCCTGGCCACCAAGTGCCGAGGCCGTGCCTGGATTATTGTGACCGCCCAGGAAGACATGGGGACGGTTGTCGGCGAGATGGACAAACAGGAAGGCAAGGACTTCTCAAAAATCCAGGCGCGGTTTGCCAACCGCATGAAGCTGACCAGCGCCGACGTGGCGGAAGTCATCCAGAAGCGTCTGCTCATGAAAACCAAAGACGGTGTTCGTCTGCTCTCCGATATTTATAACCAGCAGTCCAATAATTTTAAGACCCTGTTCGACTTTGCCGACGGCTCGAAAACCTACCGGAATTTTCAGGATCCGGATCACTTCATTCAGAGTTACCCGTTCATTCCTTACCAGTTCTCGCTGTTCCAGTCGGCCATTCAGAATTTGTCCCAGCATAACGCCTTCGAAGGCAAACACAGCTCGGTGGGCGAACGCTCCATGCTGGGTGTGTTCCAGCAGGTGGCGATCCGGATCGGGGATAATGAAATCGGTCAGTTGGCGACTTTCGATCTGATGTACGAGGGGATTCGCACCGCGCTGATATCCAACATTCAACGAGCCATCATCCAGGCGGAAAACCATCTTGATAGTCCCTTCGCGATCCGGCTGTTGAAAACGCTCTTCCTGGTCAAATACGTCAAGGAGTTCAAGGCGACCGTTCGCAACCTGCGCGTCCTGATGCTCGACGGATTCAATCAGGATCTGCCCGCGCTGAAAAAGCGGGTCGAAGAAGCCCTCAGCCTCCTGGAGCAGCAGACCTATGTTCAGCGCAATGGCGAGCTCTACGAATACCTCAGCGACGAGGAAAAAGACGTTGAGCAGGAGATCAAGAACACGGAAGTCGAGTCTTCAGACCTTGCCGCCGAGCTGGAGAAGATCGTTTTCGACCACGTCATCAAGCATCGGAAGATTCGCTACGAAGAGAATGGCCAGGACTACCCGTTCTCCAGAAAACTCGATGATCGCCTGCACGGGCGTGAGCACGAGCTGGCCATCCATGTCATCAGCCCTTTTCATGAACATGCGGAAAAAGTACAGATGCTCATCATCAATTCGACTTATAAAATGGATGAGCTTTTTGTCGTGATGCCGCCGGATGAGCTGCTGATGCGCGAGTTGCTGATGTACAAGCGGACGGAGAAATACATCCGCCAGAACATCTCGATCACGCAACGGGAAGCGGTGAAACGCATCCTGACCGACAGGGGTTTCCAGAACCGGGAACGGTATGCCGAGCTGCGGCAGCGCGTTCAGAGCCTGATGGGCAAGGCCAAGTTGTTCGTGGCGGGGGCCGACATCGAAATCGGTTCCCAGGATGCACAAACCCGGGTACTGCGGGGATTCCACGAGCTCATCTCGTATGCCTATCCGAACCTTCGAATGCTTCGCGGCATCACCTACACGGAGAATGACATCGCCAAGTGCCTCAAACATTCCCAGCAAGGGCTGTTCGGCAATGATGTCACCACCCTGGCCGAGTCTGAGCAGGAGCTTCTGGCGTTCATCCAGAGCAATAACCGAGGCGGCCTGCGGACCACCCTAAAGAACCTGCTGGAGAAATTTGAGCGCAAACCCTACGGCTGGTACTACGCCGCCGTGCTTTGCACGCTGGCCAACCTCTGCGCTCGCGGCAAGGTCGAAGTTCGCACCGACGGCAACCTGCTGGAAGAGGACGAGCTGGAACGGGCGCTGCGTAATACCCATGGCCACGCCAATGTCGTGCTGGAGCCCCAGGTCGAATTTACCGCGTCCCAGGTCCGCGCTCTCAAGGAGCTCTTCGAGGACTTCTTCGATCACCCGCCCCGCGCCAGCGAAGCAAAAGCCCTCGGCAAGGAAACCGGCACAGCGCTCCAGGCGCTCATGGATCAGCTCAGCCCGCTGGCGGCTCAGGCAACCCGGTATCCGTTTCTGAATACGCTGACGCCGGTGCTTGAGAAGCTCAAGGAGCTGACCGGCAAGCCCTATACCTGGTACCTGACTGAGCTTACCCGTCAGGAAGACGCGCTGCTCGATATGAAGGAAAACATCATCGACCCCGTCCGCGAATTCATGAGCGGCCCGAGAAAAGAAATCTTCGATCAGGCCCGCGAATTTGTCCAAGCCCAGGAACCCAATTTTACCTACATCAGTGAAGAAGTGGGAAGTGGGAAGTGGGAAGTGAAAGAAGGTAGCTCTGACGAACCCTCTCCAGCAAGGCTCATCGCGGTGTTGACCGATCCGGAATGTTTCAAGGGCAATCGGATGCAGCAGGTGAAATTGCTCGTCGAAACCCTGCAAGAGAGAGTCAAGGCCCAGATCGAGGCCGAGATTGCCAAAGCCAGGGACACGGTCGAGACCCTCCAAGGCCGGCTCCGCGGCATGGCTGAATTCCGCGCACTGAACGACGAACAGCGGGATCAGCTCACCCGTCCGTTCAACGAATTAAACGCCGCCATTGAGGGCCAGAAGCTGATTGCCGTCATCCGCGACACCCTGCGCCGGTTTGAGGAAAGCGACTACCCGCAACTGCTGGCACGGTTAAGTGGGAAGTGGGAAGTGGGAAGTGAAAAGCAGGAAGACGAAAAACAGAGTAAAAAAACTATCCACTATCCACTAATCACTATCCACTCGCTGAAGGTTCCCTTCAGCTCCGCCTGGCTGGCCGACGAGACCGACGTGGAACGCTACCTGGAAGCTATGCGCGAGGCACTGCTGGAAGAAATTCGCAAGGGGAAAAGGATTCAGATTTGAGGAGAAACGGCGACATGAAAATTTCGATAAAGAATCTTGGCGCTATTAAGCAGGCGGAGTTCACCCTCGGTCAACTGACGATAATTTGTGGCGGAAATAACACGGGGAAGACCTACGCCACTTATGCGTTGTTTGGTTTTCTATCCTTTTGGCGAGATGCTTTTTCAATCAAGGTGCCGGATCGAGATGTTGGGCGCCTCTTGAATGAAGGAAGCGTCGAGCTGGATATTCAAGACTATATTGGCAACGCACAGTCAATACTCAAAAAAGGCTGCGCGGCCTTTACAGAGCAACTACCCCATGTTTTTGCGTCCTCGGATAAACATTTTTCTGAAAGCCAGTTCTCCGTTGATTTGGATTCAAACGACATTCAGCCAGTACCAACCTTTGAGCGCACAATGGGAGCAGCAAAAACCCAACTGTTCTCCATCTCGAAAATAGCCGATTCACCGCTGGTAACGATTTCACTGCTGGTAGAGAAAGAAAAAGTCAGAATACCGCGGGATGTCATCAACAGGATCATTGGGGATGCCCTAAAGGATATCATTTTCGGGCACCTATTCCCTCATCCATTTATCGCCAGCGCGGAACGAACCGGCGCGGCAATATTCAGAAAGGAGCTCAATTTCGCACGTAACAGATTGCTGGAAGAAATGAGCTCCATGGAAAAGGACATAAACCCTTTCGAATTGCTTTCAAAGGTTTATACCGACTACGCATTGCCTGTTAAATCAAATGTTGATTTCACGCGTCAACTCGAGGAGCTCGCCAAGAAGGATAGCTTTATAGCCAAGGAACATCCCGAGATACTCAACGACTTTACCGATATTATTGGCGGCGACTACCTCGTCACAAAAAATGATGAGCTTTATTACGTTCCTAAGGGTAAGCGCATCAAGTTAACCATGGATGAAAGCTCAAGCGCAGTGCGTTCGCTGCTGGATATCGGTTTTTACCTTCGCCATGTAGCCGCCCCGAACGACCTTCTAATGGTTGATGAGCCTGAGCTGAACCTGCATCCGGAAAATCAGCGGAGAGTTGCACGACTTTTTGCACGGTTAATCAATATCGGCATCAAGGTATTCATCACGACGCACAGCGACTACATCATCAAAGAGCTGAATACGCTCATTATGCTCAATCAAGGCGGGGAGCAGCTTAGTGCTGTTGCTGAACGTGAGCATTACCGGGATTCTGAAATGCTGAATCCTGACAAGGTGAGAGTGTACATAGCGGAAGTAGCGCTCATTAAGCTGGATGGGATGCAACGGAAAACAAGATGCCAAACACTCGTTCAAGCAGATATTGACGGCAAACTTGGGATAGAGGCGCGTAGTTTCGACAAAACCATAGAAGACATGAATCGAATCCAGGAAGAGATCGTTTGGGGTGGAGATGAGTGATGCCAGATATTGATATCCTTTCTCAAATGTTCAAGGATACCGCATTGGTGCAACTGCATGAAGAGTATGGCAAGCCACTCGTCAAACTCAGTGAGCCTCAAGCGCCAGATTCCAGTGCAACTATTCGAAATCTACCCGCCGACGCCGTGGTTATCAAAGTAGATAGCTTCCGTTCTCCAGATGATGTTTTCAATGGTGGAAATGGTGAATGCAAACGGGCTGATTACGTCATAATCAGCGCGGATAAGAAATGTATTATCTACATCGAGATGAAGCGCACAAAAGATGGATGGAATCAGATTGTCAAACAACTGCTGGGGGCACAGTGTTTTGTTAAATATTGCCAGGAAGTTGGCAAGGGATTCTGGAACGAGCATGAATTCCTCAACGGCTATAAAAGTCGCTTCATCAGCATTGGGCATACCAGCATCGCAAAGAAACAAACGCGGATTACCCGGAATGCACAGCCACATGATACCCCCGATAGAGCTATGAAGGTTGACTGGCCTAATTACCTTCAGTTTAACCGGCTTGCTGGGTTGGGAGCATAACTACATGGAAACAACAAACTCAAAAAATGCGCCCAAAAAGCCCGGCGCGGCCTGATCGAACAGGTTTCCGCCAATCTCAAATTGGTGCTGGCAGAAGGGAGCGCCGCCCGGCTGGCCAACGAGACCGATGTGGAGCGCTATCTGGAATCTATGCGCGAGGCACTGCTGGAAGAAATCCGCAAAGGGAAAAGGATGCAAATATGATTGAGCGTCTTGAACTGAGAAACCTCACGGTCTTCACCGGCCTGACACTGGAGCTCTCGCCCAAGATCAATGTGATCATCGGCGAGAACGGCACCGGCAAAACCCATCTGCTCAAGGCGGCCTATGGGCTCTGCGCAGGTGTGCCCATGTTTAAGAACAAGCCCGAGACCAGCGAGGATGACCTCGAAACGGCGCTGACTGCTAAGCTGCTCCGCCTCTTCATGCCGCTGGACGACAAGCTAGGCAAGATGCATCGCCAGGGCGCGACCGAAAAAGCCTATCTGTCATCCCGGTTCGCGGGGGGACAGAAGATCGCCGCGACCTTCTTCAACAACTCGAAGGCGCTGGCCATCCAGGATCGCGCCAACTACGAGCAGTACCAGGCCGAGGCGGTATTCATCCCGACCAAGGAAGTCCTCTCGTTCATGAAGGGGTTCAACAGCCTGTATGAGAAATACGGGCTCTCCTTTGACCAGACCTACCAGGATATCTGCCTGCTACTGGATCTCCCCGAAATCCGTCCGGAAAACCTGCACGAAAAATCCAAATGGGCCATGGCCGAGATCGAAGGCATTTGCGGCGGCCACTTCGTTTTTTATGGCGGTGGCAAGGTCACCTTCAAGACCGTGACTGCCGAATACTCCGCCAACTCGATAGCCGAAGGATTCCGCAAGGCGGGGATACTCTCGCGCCTGCTGGAAACCGGCGCGATTCAGCCCGGTGTCAGCGGCCCGCTGTTCTGGGATGAGCCCGAATCCAATCTGAATCCCAAGCTGATGAAGCTGCTTGTGCAGATCCTCCTGGAGCTATCACGAAACGGCCAGCAGATCATTCTGGCAACCCACGACTATGTGCTGCTCAAGTGGTTCGATCTGCTTATGGACAAGGGCAAGGATGACCATGTGCGCTTTCATGCGCTATATCATGATCTTCAATCAGGACAGATCAAAATTGACAGCACTGATGATTATCGTGAAATCGAAAAAAACCCCTTAGCTGAGACATTCAATCACTTGACGATAGCTCATGCGAAATCACGTCTGAAGGGAATCGCTAATGAATAAGCTTCAAGAAAATGGCCTTCAGATTGATTTCGTTGGTGCCCAGCACGCAATGAAATTCGATCAGAATGACCCGACTCACCCGGACTATCATGATCTTCAGAACATGCCCAAAGTGGACTTCATCGTTGAAATGGAGGACACAATCTATTTCATTGAAGTCAAAGACCCAGATCGACCTGATGCAGTAGATGTTGGCGGCACAAAACTCCTTAAAAAGATTGTGGAAGGCACCCTCGAAGCCTCGTTGATTGAAAAATACCTTTATTCATTTTTCTTTCGCTGGGCCGAGCGCCGTTTAGAAAAGTCAGTTCACTACATCTCCCTTATTACTCTGGAAAGCCCATTACTACAGCCCATCATTGATGGACTCGAAAGGCAACTGACCAACCTTTCGAAGAAATCCGTTCGATGGGTTCGTGAGCCATTAGCGAGCTGCCAAGTCCATAACATCGAAACATGGGAAGCCGTGTTCCCAGAATGGCCGGTCACCCGCCTGGCCGCGGCCGGAGGAGATTTATGAACCGCGAATATTTAACCGCGAAAAGCGCTAAAGGCGCGAAA
>CAYNGG010000023.1:0-18421 GCA_964396575.1 uncultured Desulfobacteraceae bacterium
GGCGGAGCCGATGGCGAAGGTGAGCCGGGCGATGGTGTTGATGGGCACTCCCATCAGCGGCACCACCACGTAGTCGAATGCCATGGCCCGCATGGCCATGCCGTAGCGAGTCCGCTGCACGAACAGGTGCAGGGCGAGCATGAACGTGATGGAGATCACAACGATCATGATCTTCTTGTTGGTGATAAAGACCCCGCCAATATTATAGGTGGCCGACTCGATGAGGGGCGGGAACCGGACCCGGCGGGCCCCCATGATGGCCAGGTTCGCGGTTTCCAGGATGATCCCGATCATCAGGCCCGTGATGGCGGCCGACGCCCGGGGCGCGTCCCGAAGGGGTCGGTAGCCCACCCGCTCCACGATCATGCCGACAAACGAGGTCAGAAACATCGAGATGATAATGGTCAGCATCAGGATCATCCAGCCGGGCAGGACGATGGCGTTGATGGTAGTGAGCGCCACCAGGCCGGTGGCCACGCCGAAGCCGATATAGGCCCCCACCATGAAGATGTCGCCGTGGGCAAAGTTGAAGAGCATCAGGATGCTGTAAACCATGGAATAGCCCAGGGCGATCATGGCGTAGAAGCTGCCCCATTGCAAGGCGTTGATTAAATTCTGGAAAAAGAAAGCCATTACGTCCATTCCCCTTTGTCCGCAAAAGGGGCGGGCGCGGGGCGAAAAAATCGCCCCGGCCCGTCCCGTGTCGCCAGGCGCCCGCCGCCTTACATTTAAACCTTCACACTTCCCACTTCACACTTCCCACTCACGGACAGACCGACTTGTAGAACTCGTACTCGCCCTTGTCGCTGATCCTCACGATGACGGCGCACTTGATGGGGTCGCCCTCCTCGGTGAAGGTCATCTTCCCGGTGATCCCGTCAAACTCCTCGATCCGGGCCAGGGCGTCCCGAACGCATTTCCGGTCCTTTTCGATGTCCCCGGTGATCTTCCCGCAGCTCGTGATGGCCTCTTCGACGATGTTCAAAGAATCCCAGGTGAGGGCCGCCACGTCGTCGGGCACATAGCCGTGGGCTTTCTGGTACCGCTCGATAAAGGCTTTCGTATTGCCGGTGGCTCCGGCCGCCGCGTAATGAGTGGAGAAAAAGAGTCCATGGCAGGCCTTGCCGCAGAGCTCCACCGTCTCGGCCGATCCCCAGGAATCCGAGCCGACGATGGGCTCCTTCCATCCCAGCTCATGGGCCTGCTGAACGATGAGGGCTACCTCATTATAATACTGGGGGGTAAACAGCACTTCGGCACCGGACCTGATGATCTTGGTGAGCTGCGAGCTGAAGTCGGCGTCCTTGGTGGTGAAGCTTTCATAAGCGACCACGGAGCCTTCGCCGTGGATCTTCTCCCAGGCTTCCTTGAAGAACTCGGCCAGCCCCTTGGGGTAGTCGCTGGCCACGTCATAGAGGACCGCCGCCTTGGTAAATCCCAGCTCGTCGGTGATGAAGTTGGCCACCACCGGCCCCTGGAAGGGGTCGAGAAAGCAGCCGCGAAAAACGAATGGGCGATCTTTGGTGGTGTCGGGGTTGGTGGACCAGGGGCTGACCATGGGGGTCTTCCAGTTGTCGGCCACGCCGCCGGCCGGCACTGCCTGCTTGGATGACTGGGGACCGACAATCACCAGCACCTCGTCCTCGGTGATCATCTTGGTGTTGGCCTTGACCGCTGATTCGGCCTTGGCCTCGTTGTCCTCGATTGCCAGCTCCACGGGGTAGGTCTTGTCGCCCACCTTGAGCCCGCCGGCCGCCTCGATGTCGCTGAGCCACATCTGAGCGGCGAACTTGGTGCCTTCGCCTACTTTCGGGATGTCCCCGGTGAGCGGCGCGTTGATGCCGACCTTGATGGGGGCTTCCGCCGCCAGGCCGCACGGCGCGAAAACCAGTCCCAAGATAAGTGCGGAAACGATCCATCCGATGCCTTTGTGCATAACTGCCTCCTTCTTGTGGGTAACGGTTAAGCTTCTGATTTGAGATAAAAAACAGAGCGAGGCCCGTAGCCAAGTTAAATTCAGGCCAATAGCATACCCCCGAAGGCTTTTCAAGCCAAAAATCGACAATCAGAGGGGATTGTCAGTCTAGATCACAATCCGGCCCGGCGACAATTGTCAGTAATGGACCGGTAGGCGGGTCTTGCAAGCCCCTCCCGCCGGTCTTAGCTTGAGCGGTAAACGGCGTATTGGAACCGAACGACACGGAGGCAAAGGAGAATACCATGACGATGGAGATAGATCGAGTAGATCAATTGACCGCGGTGACCCTCCGGCTGGAAGCGGGCTCCTCACCGGAGCGGATGGACCTGACCCCCGATCCGGTGGGGGCCGATTTTATTTTCGGGATCGGCGGCGATGGGCTGACACCGTTTGAATACGCCCTGGCCGACAAAGTCCCCGGCGACGAGGTGGTGTTACAGGTGGCGGGCGGCGAGGCCCCGGCGACCTTCGGGCACCTGATGTCGATTCTGCCCTCCGCGGCCGGAGACTTTTACCTGAAAGCCCGGGTGGAAGCGGTCCGTCCCGCCGAGGGGCGTGAGGTGGTCCAGGCCATGGCCTCTCTGGCCGCCTGCGGAGACGGATGTTGCGGCGATTTCTGTTGTGGTCACTGAGGGAGCTCCGGTAAAAGCGCTCCGCCCAGCCAGAACAGGGCCATGCCGACTACCACCGTGCCGCCCAGCGACCGGGTCCGGAGGGCGAAGCCAAAGGTGGGGATCGCCACCAGAAGCCGGAGGTTCAACGGGTCCAGCCGGAGAGGGTCTCCGGAAGTGACCAGGGCCGGCAGGAGCAGGGCGCTCAGGATGGCCACGGGGATCAGGTCAAGCCAGGCCTCGAGGGTCGGATGGAGCCGGCGGTTGGCCAGAAGCCGGAACGGCAGCCAGCGGGGAAGATACGTCACCAGCCCCATCCCGGCTATGATTAAAAGGTACTCGGCCGATGTCATCGGGGCTTTCGCCGTCGGGCATCGATGAGATAGACCCCGACCGTGGCCGCGGCCGTCGCGGCAATGACCACGTGGAGATTACCGGGGACCGTGAGGGAGAGGGGAACCGAAAGCCCGCCGGCGACCAGGGCCGTGATGAGATACCGTCGGCCGTTGAGCTGGAAGACCAGCAGGCAGATGAACATGGCAATCAGGGCGTAGTCGATGCCGAAGGCCCCGGCCGGGATAAACCGTCCGCCGTAGCCGCCGGCCACCGTGGAGAGAATCCAGGCGAGGTTGGCGGCGTGGTTGACCACCAGGGCCCGTTCCACCGACCAGCCGCCGGTCTTGAACCGGGCGTAGCTCACCGCAAAGCTCTCGTCGGTGACGCCGTAAGCCAAAAGCGCCAGACGGCCCCGTCCCGTACCCCCGACAAAGAGGGAAAGGGCCGAGCTCATCAGGAAATGGCGAAGGTTGACCATAAAGGTGGTTAAGACGATGGACGGCCCGGCCGCGCCCATGGCAATCATCGACACGGCGATGAACTGAGAGCTGCCGGCAAAGACCATGGCCGACATGAGCCCGATCTCCAGGGGACTCAGGCCCGATTTCTGGGCCAGCACCCCGAAGGCCAGGCCGATGGGGAGATAGCCCAGGCAGATGGGCCATCCGGCCTGCAAACCGGCGGCCACCGTATCGCCCCGGAGCATCGAAGCAGCACTCGAGTTGTCTGACCTTTTGCTCATCCCGCGGGTTTCCTTTCATAAGCGGCGGGGCGCAAAGCAGGCCCCAGCCTGCGCAGCAAATACACCAGAGTGGGCTTCGGATTCAAGGAAAGAGTGAGGCCCCGAAAAATTTCTTGACATGAGTTTATCGGGTGTATATCTTTCCGGTTTTTAGCGTGTAGCAAATCCCTCACCGGATTCCACGATCCGATGGGGGATTTTATTTTCTCATACGCACTCCCAAATTTTCCGTGCAAAGGGGATAACCACCATGCAAGACGACATGCAAAAAGTTCGAAACATCGGGATCAGCGCCCACATCGATTCGGGCAAAACCACGCTAACCGAGCGGGTCTTGTTTTACACCAAGCGGATCCACACCATCCACGATGTTCGGGGCAAGGATGGGATCGGGGCCACCATGGATTCCATGGAGCTCGAACGGGAGCGCGGGATCACCATCGCGTCGGCGGCCACCTTCTGTGAATGGGCCGACCATAATATCAACATCATCGATACCCCCGGCCACGTTGATTTCACCATCGAGGTGGAGCGGGCCCTGCGGGTCCTGGACGGAGCCGTCCTGGTGCTCTGCGCCGTGGGCGGGGTCCAGTCCCAGTCGATCACCGTGGACCAGCAGATGAAACGGTACCGGGTCCCCTGTATCGCCTTTATCAACAAGTGTGACCGGAGCGGGGCCAATCCCTTCCGGGTCATCAACCAGCTCCGGGAGAAGCTCGGCCACAACGCCGTGGCCATGGAGATGCCCATCGGCCTGGAGGCGGACTTCGAGGGGGTTGTTGACCTGGTGACCATGAAAGCGATCTATTTCGACGGGCAGAGCGGCGAGGTCCTCCGGGAGACGCCCATCCCCGAGGCCATGATCGAAGAGGCCCGGACCCGCCGGGAGGCCCTGCTTGATGCGGCGGCCCTCTTTTCGGACGACCTCACGGAGGCGATCCTCGAGGAGACCCAGGTTTCCGAATCGATGATCTGGGAAGCCCTCCGGGAAGGGACTCTCCGACGGGCCATTACCCCCGTCTTCATGGGGTCGGCCTACAAAAACAAAGGAGTCCAGCCCCTTCTCAACGGTGTGACCCGGTTGCTCCCCTCCCCGTTGGATGTCCAGAATGAGGCGATGGACATGGATCAAGATGAGGCATTGGTGGCCCTGTCCGCGGACCCGAAAAAGCCGCTGGTCTCCCTGGCCTTCAAGCTGGAAGACGGCCTCTACGGGCAATTGACATACATCCGGGTCTATCAGGGAACCCTGGCCAAGGGCGATACGGTCTATAACGTCCGGACCGGGAGGAAGCTCAAGGTGGGCCGGCTTGTCCGGATGCATGCCAATCAGATGGAGGAGATCGAGCGGATTCCGGCCGGGCACATCGGCGCCCTCTTCGGCGTCGAATGCTCGTCGGGGGATACCTTTGTGAGCCCGGGGATGAGTCTGACCATGACATCCATGTACGTCCCCGAGCCGGTGATCTCCCTGGCCATCGTACCGTCGGACAACAAGTCGGAAATCAATATGTCCAAGGCCTTGAACCGGTTTTCCAAGGAAGATCCGACCTTCCGGACCTATGTCAACGATGAGACCGGCGAGACGATCATCTCCGGAATGGGAGAGCTCCACCTCGACGTCTATGTGGAGCGGATGCGCCGGGAGTACAAAGCTCAGGTTAACACCGGCATGCCCCAGGTGGCCTACCGGGAGACCATCACCCAGCGGGCGGCCTTCGATTACATCCACAAGAAGCAGACCGGCGGGGCCGGCCAGTACGGCCGGGTGGCGGGATACATGGAGCCCACCTCAGAAGCCGATTTCATCTTTGAAAACGAGGTGGTGGGCGGCTCCATCCCCACTCAGTTTATCGCTTCTTGTGAAAAGGGGTTCCGGAGCTGTCTGGCCAAGGGCCCCAAAATGGGATTTCCGATTAACAACGTTCGGGTGGTGATCAACGACGGCGCTTCCCATTCGGTGGACTCATCGGAGATGGCCTTCCAGGCGGCGGCCCGGGGCGCCTTCCAGCAGGGTTATGGAAAGGCCAGGCCGGTCATCCTCGAGCCGATCATGAAGGTGGTGGTGGAAACCCCCAACGAGTTCCAAGGGTCCGTGATGGGGCTGCTCAATCAGCGGCGGGGTATCATCCTCGGCTCTCAGGACGAAGGCCCCATGTGCGTGATCGAAGCCCAGGTCCCTCTGGCGGAGATGTTCGGCTATTCCACGGTGCTCCGGTCGGCCACCCAGGGCAAAGCCCAGTTCACCATGGAGTTTTCGGCGTATAAACAGGTGCCGGCGAGCATCGCCGAGGACCTGGCCAAAAAGGCGGGGGATGACAAAAAACATGTGGCCTGATCCGTCGGCCCGGAGGCCCTCGAAGACCGGCCCCGAGGCGGGGCGAAATGATGATGGGCCGGGACGATGAGCCGTCGGCCCGCCTCCGGCGGGCCGATGCGGTAATCTATCTAGCTGAAAGGAATCTTGTCATGTTGAAGAAGGATCTGATCTTCCGGAACCCGCTTCGAACCATCGGCGGGGAAGCCGATGACATGCCCCCGGCCGGCGGATTCGGGGCGGTCTCCGCTCGGGCCGGGGTGGGGAAAACCGCCCTCATGGTCCAGTTGGCCCTGGACAGCCTGCTTCGGGGCCGAAACGTGCTTCACATCAGCCTCTCGGACCCGGTGAAAAAGGTCTGCCTCTGGTACGAAGAAGTCTTCCGGAACATTGCCCGGCTTTACGATATCGGGCAGATGGAACCGCTCTGGGAAACCATTCTGCCCCACCGGCTGATCATGGCCTTCCACGCCGAGGGCTTTTCCGCCGAACGGCTCGAAGAGCGTCTCGTCGAGCTGACCGAGCAGGACATCTTTCTGCCCCGGATGATCCTCGTGGACGGGCTGCCGTTCGGCGAGGGGGTTCGGCCGACTTTGGAGGCCTTCCAGGCCCTCGCCCGATCCTACGAGCTGCCGGTCTGGTTTACGGTGAAAACCCACAGACACCAGCCGCCGGGTCCGGACGGACTCCCGGTGCCCTTGAAAGACGTCTCGGATTTGTTTCATGTGGCTTTCGAGCTTCAACCGGTGGGCAAGGAGATCGAGATTCGCCCGCTGATCGGGCTTGGGGCTGAAAAGGTCGGGGAGACGACGCTGCCGGTGATCCTCGACCCGGCCACCATGCTCATCAAGGACCACACCGCCGCCGCCTGATACCGGTCTCGGCGGAGGAAAAGGGGTCGTTAAGCCTTGACGTTGAAGTGGATGGCTTCAGGGGAGTCGGGGGCGACCCGGCGGCCCAGACCGAAGATGCCGCTGCCTTTGAGGGGGATTTCCTTTTGCTTGAGGTTCATCCCCTTTTCCCCCTTGATGAAGACGTAGGTGCCGTTGGTGGAGTGATCGACCAGGTAGAACTGGTCCTGCCGATAGACGATCCGGGCGTGGGACCGGGAGACCCGGCTGTCTTCGACAACCAGGTTGTTATGGCTCTGGCGGCCCATGGTGACCGACGGGCGGGAGGCGCTGATCTCGACGACCTCTTCCCGGAACCGCAGCTCCATACGGACCGTGACACCGGCGGCGCCGTCGGTGCGGGCGGCGACGGGAATTCGGAGGATGTCCTTGCAGGCCTGGCAGCGAGGCGGCGTCGCCCCTTTAATTTGTTCTGGCTCCACGACATTTCTGGCGCCGCACTCCTCGCAGAAGACGATCATCGCAGGCGGTCTCCCTTAAGCACGTTCGGTCTTGATTATTCGGATGAGGGGGACGGCGATGCCTACCGGCTTTCCCGCCATTCCCGGAGCTCCTCCCGCAGGGCTCTTAGCTCCGATTGGAGCGTCCGGTGGATCTTGTCCAATGCGGCCAGAATTTCGGCGTTGGTGACCGGGCCGTGGACCTCCGTCGAAGACTCCTCCGTGGGATGTGCTTCGGCGGCCGCCTCGTCGGGCTCCTTCGGCGCTTCCTCAGGCCTGGTCGCCGGCCGGGATGGCCCTTTCCGACCCTTTCCGAAATCCTTGATCTGCTCCTTGAGCTGCTTGTACTTGTTGACCTCCCCGACAAGCATCTTTTTCTTGGCGCCATCGGTGAGCTTCTCGGACAGCATCACCTGCTCGAGGTTTTCGTAAACCGAGTTCAGGAGGCTGATGGAGTCCGGATGGGCCTCGGCTTTCTTTTTCTGGATGTACTTGCACAGCGACCCGAGGAGCTGGAGAAAGGCCACTACGATCTTGTCCCCCTTGTACCGCTTTTCCAGATTCTGGACCTCTTCCGTGAGGCGGTCCATCAATGAGTCGGAGATCTCCCACTCCAAGGAGAGGATCACGGATTTGAGCTCTTTTAGAGCGGAATGCTCCACGTCGCCTTCGGTGTAGCCTTTGTCATTGGCAGCCGGTTTTTTGGGCTTGGCGGGGCGGCGGGGCGGCGGCGAGACCTCGGGCGCTTCGACCGGATCTTCCGACAGCACCGGCTCACCGTCCGACGGGTCGTCGTCCCCGTCTCCGAAAAAGTCGTTCAATCGCTGATCTACTTCCACCGACTGCTGGGGGTCCATCTCCCCGTTCCGATCCTCGTTTTCGTCGCCGAAAAGATCCTCCAGCCGGTTATCGACTTCGCCGGACCTACTGTCGTTGGAACCCACTTGCTTTCCTCCTTCAGGAATGGTGCTCGACCGGAAACGTCCGTATCCCGTCCGATCCGCCGTTGCTTTCCATGGCGGTCCTACCAGACGTCGTTGATCTTCTGGATGGCCTCCGCCACCTTGAGCCGGAGCAGTCCGAGGGCCACTTCCTTGCCGAAGATGGTAATGAGCAGAAATTCGGGGTTTACTTTGCTGAAGTGGATGTTTTCGCTTTCACCCTTGTGGAACAGGAGGGAGAACTCCTCCTCACCCACAATTTTGGCCATGGTGTCCACCGCGGCAAAATTGGCGGAGGCCAGCGCCGCCAGCGAATAGAGGTCGTGCTCGCACTCACCGTTGTCATGCTGGGCAATGATGTTTCCCGCCATGTCGATGAGCAGAACGCTGTGAACCCCGGCGGCGATCAGGTCCTCTTCCAGCACATGCTCAATGCTTTCGAGCTGCTCAGGGCCCAGGGCATATTCAGAATAGCTGGCGTTGTCGTCATAATCGGAACCCAACGGTGTGTCCTCCTATTTCAAGACATTTTGCAGGGAAGCCATGGTCAGGGAGATGCTCTTTTTCAGCGTGGTGACCACATTTTCCCCCGTGATGGCGGATGCCTCGAAGGAAGCAACCTTCAATTGGCTGTTTAAGTCCTTTTCCATCACCTCAACGGGAAGAAGCGGGACATCCTTAAGGTCGCGTTTGTTATATTGGAGCACCAGCGGCACCTTGAAAATGCTCTTCTTGTAAGTGGCCAGATTTTCCTGGAGATTTTTCAGGGCCAAAACGTTTTTCTTCCGCATCTCCTTCTGGGAATCCGCAACAAACACAACGCCGTCAACCCCTTTGAGGACCAATCGACGGGTGGCGTCGTATTTGACCTGACCGGGGACGGTGTACAACTGAACCTTGACATCGTAGCCCATAATCTTTCCGATGTCAAAGGGCAGAAAGTCAAAAAAAAGCGTCCGGTCACCATGGGTCTTAATGCTGACCATGTCCGACTTGATTCGTTCACGAAACTTTTTGTAGATATATTCCAGATTCGTCGTCTTTCCACCTCGACCCGGGCCGTAGTAAACGACCTTCGCCTGGACTTCTTTCGTTTTCATGTTCACGAACGCCAAAGCAGTTCCCTCCTCAGCCGTTAGAGTTGTCCATGGCCGGCCAGAAACCCATCCGGACCCAGTGACCGCCGCCGACTATTGCTCCCAAATCTCCTTGATCCGCTCGGTCGCTTCGGCCACCTTCAGCCGGAGCAACCCCAAGGTGACTTTTTTGCTAAAGATGGTGATGAGCAGGAAATCGTTTAACACCTTACTGAAATGGATGTTTTCGTTTTCCCCCTTGTGGAACAGCAGGGAGAATTCCTGCTCACCGACGATCTTGGCCATGGTGTCCACGGCGGCGAAATTGGCTGAAGCCAGGGCCGCCAGCGAGTAGATATCGTGGTCGCACTCTCCGTTGTCCCGCTGAGCGATGATGTTGCCCGCCAGATCGATCAACATCACGCTGGTGACGCCGGCATCCACCAGGTCGTCCTGCAGGATCTCTTCGATCCTGTCGAGCTGTTCCTGGCCCAGGGCATATTCCGTGAATGTGGAGTTATCATCATAGTTGGATCCCAAGTCTCTCTCCTCCCGTTTCCATGTCGATGGACCCGCCGGCCGCGCATAAGGCCGTCAGGTCCGGGCAGGAACGCTTGCCTGCGTGTGGTGGATGCGGTTTCCGCGGCTCTCTTCCGGCGGAGAGGCTTCGCCGCATGGTGCCAGAAACGCTATCATCCTTTACCCAAACCGTGCTCCAGTGTCAAAATAATTTTATGAAATCAGCACGCTCCTCATCCCCAGAGTCTGCCGATCATAGCAATGGTCGGGTTCTGCTGTCAATGAATACCCTTATGGAGCAGGCCGTGACGCTCCAGGCGGCCGACCGGTCAACCGGTTCTCCGGAAGCAGCCTGCCCCGCCGTAGATTTCCGGATATCATCTGAAATGCCTTGACGAGCTTCATGATGATATGGTATCAACACTATACATTTATATAATTACGGAATTCAAGCGCTTTTATGACTGAGGCCGACACCATCCACCACAAGGAGACCCCGATGACCCTCCAGAAGCTCGATAACCTCCCCGTCTGGCACCGGTTGATCCGCCATGCCGAGCGGATGGACGCGCCGGACCGACACCTCGCCCGGCTGATCGCCCAGCCGGATCGGCTGCCGAGCTTTTCCGCGACCGGAGGCGGGCTCTTTTTCGATTTCTCCCGGCAGCGGATCGACCCGGAAGGTTTGGGACTCCTGCTCGAGCTGGCCCGGGACCGGGACCCCATGAGCCGTTTTCGGGCCATGATGGCCGGTGAGCGGGTCAACGTCACCGAAAACCGGGCGGCCCTCCACACCGCGACCCGGAATCTGACCGACGAGCCGGTCTATCTCGACGGGAGGGATGTCATGCCCGAGATCCGGCGGGTCCAAGATGAAATCCGGTCCTTTGCCGAAGCGGTTCGGGGCGGGGAGATCACCGGGAGCGCCGGCCGGCCCTTCGAGCACATCGTGGTCATCGGGATCGGCGGGTCGTATCTGGGAACGGCCTTTGTCTCCGAAGCCCTCGGGGCCCTGGCCGACGGCGGCATGACGCTCCACTATCTCGCCAATGTGGACATCCACGACTTCGGCGCGGTGGCCGCCCGAATCGACCCCGAAACGACCCTCTGGGTGGTGATCTCCAAGAGCTACACCACCGCCGAAACCCTCGCCAATGCCCATCTGGCCTACGATTTCATGAAACGCCGGGGGCTTCCGCCCGACCAGCATGTGGTGACGGTCACCGCGGAGGGCAGCCCCGGAGATGATCCGGAAAACCCGGTGCTCCGGGCCTTTCACATGTTCGATTTCATCGGCGGCCGGTACAGCGTCACCTCGGCGGTGGGCGGCGTCCCCCTGAGCCTCTGTCTGGGATATGAGCGCTTCGAGGGGCTCCTTCGGGGGGCCTCGGAGATGGACCGCCACGCAAGGGACGCCCCTCCGGACCGGAACCTCCCTCTGTTGGCGGCCCTGATCGGGATCTGGAACGCCAACGCGCTGGGATATCCGGCCCAGGGGATTATCCCCTATGCCACCCCGTTAAACAAGCTGGCCCCCCACATCCAGCAGCTCTACATGGAAAGCAACGGCAAGTCGGTCACCGCCGACGGGGCGCCGGTGGGAGTCGATACCGGCGTCATCGTCTTTGGCGAGCCCGGCACCAACGCCCAGCACTCCTTTTTCCAGCTCGCCCACCAGGGACGGCCCTTCCCCATCGACTTCATCGGGGTGATTCAGCCCCAATACGAGGGCTATACGGCGACCTCACGGGGGGTGACCAACCATCAGGAGCTCTGGGCCAACCTGATCTCCCAGCCCAAAGCCCTGGCCGTTGGCAGGGACCATTCAGATCCGGCGCGGGCCTTTTCGGGGAATCGGCCTTCTTCCACCATTGTCCTCAAGGACCTCTCCCCTGAAAACGTGGGCCGGCTCCTGGCCTTTTACGAGGCCCGGACCGTCTATGAGGCTTTTATCTGGGGGATCAACCCCTTTGACCAGTTCGGCGTGGAGCTGGGCAAGACCCTGGCCACCGAAATCCGGACGGAGATGGCCGAGAAGAACCGGAATCCGGACCATCAAAGCAAAGGGATTGATCCCATCAGCCGGTTTTACCTGGAAACCCTCTACGCGGGGGATCCGTCAACCTGAAACCGAATCACTGAAGGAGGCTGTCGATATGGCAAAAAAAGTCGGCGTTATTTTGGCGGGATGCGGAGTTTACGATGGCAGCGAGGTCCACGAAGCGGTCTTGACCCTCCTCTTTTTGGACCGGGCCGGCGTCAATGCCGTCTGCATGGCCCCGAATATGGATCAGTACCACGTGATCAACCATTTAAATGGCGAGCCCATGGGGGAAACCCGGAATGTTCTGGTCGAATCGGCCCGGATCGCCCGGGGAGAGATCCGGGATATGGAGGCGGTGCGGGGCGGGGACCTCGACGCGCTGGTGATCCCCGGCGGGTTCGGCGCGGCCAAGAACTTGAGCGACTTCGCCGTCAAGGGGGCGGAGGCATCGGTTCACCCGGAGGTGGCCCGGCTGTTGTCGGAGATCGCCGACGCCGGCAAGCCCATCGGAGCCGTCTGTATCGCCCCGGCGGCCGTGGCGGAGGCCCTGGCCGACCGGTCCCCGGAGCTCACCATCGGCAACGATCAGGACACCGCCGCGGCCATCGAGGCCATGGGGGCCTCTCATCATAAACGATCGGTCACCGAGATCCTCGTGGATGAGCGGAACCGGATTGTCAGCACCCCGGCCTACATGCTCGGCCCCGGCATCAAGGAAGTGGCCGAAGGCATCGAAAAGCTGGTGGATCAGGTCGTGGCCATGATCGGATAAGTCGTCCATCGGTTTCCCTCTGGTAATCCCTTGATGACCGGAATCGGGGAGCCGATTTTCCATCACCCCCAACGGGAAAGGAGAAGCTATGGAAGCTAGAACGAGAACTTTAACCATTATGGTGCTGTTGGCCCTTTTTCTGGTCGGGCCGGTTGGGAGCCTGGCGGCGGCGGAAAAGGTCAATATTAACACCGCTACCGTGGACCAGTTGACGACCCTGGACGGCATTGGCGATGCCTATGCCAAAAAGATCGTCGAGTATCGGGATGCTAACGGGGCTTTCAAGTCCCCGGAGGACATCATGAACGTCAGCGGGATCGGTCCCGCGACCTTTGCCAAGAACAAGGACCGGATTACCGTTGGAGCGCCCGCCGCGCCCAAAACGGATGAAGCGTCCAAGCCGTCCAAGCCATCGAAACAGTAACTTGACGGAAAGGCTGCCTTCGGTCCCCTGGCCGGGGGCAGCCGACTCTGAAAAGGGGAATCGACATGACACCGGTTTTTCACTTGAGACGAGCCTGTCTGACGTTGCTCCTGACCGTCGGGGTGGCTGGGATGATCCTGACGGGGAGACCCGACGGTGCCCTGGCATTGGGCTGGACGGACGTGAAAATCCGTCTTCTGCCCGATGAAGCCTTTGCGGTGGTCGAGGAAAAGGAAGGGGGGATCAAGGTCCGTCACTGCCCCTACCGGGATCGAAACGGCCGGATCGAGACCGAGCAGCTCATCTATGTCCTCGGGACCTTAGACGAGGAGACCTGGGTTGATCCCAAAAACGAGGCGGTCGCCCGCCGGGAGCTGGAATCCCATTACAACCGGTTCATCGAATCGGTCCGAAAACGGGGGATCGACGAGCCCATCAATATCAATGAAGCCCCGCTCAGCAGGCTCGTCGCCCTGCCCAATATCGGACCGGTCATGGCGGTGAAAATTGTCCGTTACCGCGACCGGCACGGCCGGTTCATGACCCCCGAAGCCATCCAGAAAGTCTCCGGCATCGGGCCGGGGACTTACAACGGCATCCGTTTCGTGATCCGAGTCGATTGATCCGGCCCTGGTGGCCGCCTCGCTCTCCGGAAGCCCTTCCACCGAATTTCTCCTTGACAGTCTCTTGATATCTAAACGATACTTGCCCTTTTGGGATGGTGGAGTCCGCATGGGCTCGCCATTATTTGTTTGATTTTATAAATCAAATAGTTATCTGTTTATTTGGCCGGAACCTCGCATGTAAGCCACGGGGCGGAGCTATATTTGCAATCGTGATCGCGGCACCCCAAATCGACCGGATGGACGGTGATCAGCCGGCAACCTCGAGGCGGCTGGGGCCGGGGGATTATCCTCGGGAGCCGGTGGCCGTCGAAGGCTTGTCGGTCCGGTTTTTGAAAGCCTCCCGGATCGTGCCCCTGTCTCTGTCTGGCGATACCCTCGAAGTGGCCGCCGCCGACCCTTCGGACCGGGCGGCGGTGGAAGCCCTCGAGTTCGCTTACGGCTTTCGGGTGGATGTCCGGCCGGGGCGGCCGGAGGATATTTTCGATGCCATCGAGCGGCTCTACGGGGCCGGCAGCCAGTCCATGGAGACGATCATCGAGGAGGCCGGCCGGGACCTCTACGAGATCACCGCCGAAGGGGAGACCGATGTCGATCAACTGCGGGATCTTGCTTCCGAAGCGCCCATTATCCGGCTGGTCAACCGGCTGATCTTGAACGCGGTGGAGCAGCGGGCCAGTGACATCCACTTCGAGCCCTTTGAAAATCAGCTCATGGTCCGGTACCGGATCGACGGGGTTCTCGTCGAGGTCGAGTCCCCCCCGAATCGCCTCCAGGCGGCCATCATCTCCCGGGTCAAGATCATGGCCAAGCTCGATATCGCGGAACGGCGGCTGCCCCAGGACGGGCGGATCAAGCTGAAGATCGCCGAACGGGAGATCGATTTCCGGATCTCGACGGTCCCCACGCTCTACGGGGAAAGCCTGGTCATGAGAATCCTCGACCGGGAAACCCTCATCCTCGACCTCCGGAAGCTCGGCTTTCCGGATGGGATCTACGGCCAGTACCTCGATCTCATCGGCCAGCCTTACGGGATGATCCTGGTCACCGGCCCCACCGGGAGCGGGAAGACCTCCACCCTTTACACCACCCTCGCCCGGATCAACGCCCCGGAAAACAAGATCATCACCCTGGAAGACCCGGTGGAGTATCAGCTCAGGGGGGTCAACCAGATCCAGGTGAGCCCGAAGATCGGGCTGAGCTTTGCCTCCGGGCTCCGGGCCATTGTCCGGCAGGACCCGGACATCATCCTGGTGGGCGAAATCCGGGACCGGGAGACCGCCGAGATCGCCATCCAGTCGGCCCTGACCGGCCATCTCCTCTTTTCCACGCTCCACACCAACGACGCCGCCGGCGCGGTCACCCGGCTGCTGGACATGGGGGTGGCCCATTATCTCCTCGCCTCGACGCTCCTCGGCGTCCTGGCCCAGCGGCTCGTCCGGGTGATCTGTCCCGACTGCCGGGAGCCGGTCGAGCCCGACCGGAAGCTTCTCCGTTCCATGAAGCTTACCCCCGAAGCGGTGGCCGACGTCGAGTTTTTTGCCGGCGCCGGATGTGACGGATGCCGTGGCACGGGCTACCGGGGCCGGATCGCCATCTTCGAATACCTCCCCGTCAATGACCCCATCCGGGCCGAGATCGTCGCCCGGTCTTCCACCGAACGAATCCGGGCGGCGGCCGTGGATGAGGGGATGGTCACCTTGCGGCGGGACGGATGGAACAAGGTGGTGGCGGGGATCACCACCCTGTCCGAAGTGCTCCGGGTCACCCTCGACAACTGAAATGCCGGTTTTTGCTTACAAAGCGGCCGACCCGGGCGGAAAGGTCGTTCGGGGGTCCCTCGAAGCCCCCGATGCCCGGGGAGCGGCCGGTCATCTCCAGGAACAGGGCTACATCCCCATCCGGATTCGGGCGGCTTCGGGAGGTCCGACGGTTGCTCGCCTGAGCCGGCAGGGCCTGGGCGATGTCCTGAAGGCCCTGACGACCCGGATCGCCAACCGGGACATCATGCGGTTTACTCAGGAGCTGGGAGCCTTGCTGGCCGCCGGCCTCCCGGTGGACCGATCCCTGATGACGCTCATGGATGTCACCGACAATCCCCGGTTCCGGTCGGTCATCGGGGATGTACTCCGGGCGGTTCAGGGCGGCGCTTACTTGTCCGATGCCATGGCCAAGCACCCCCGGGCCTTTTCCGATTTTTACGTCAATATGGTCCGGGCCGGAGAGGCCGGCGGCGTCCTCGAAGCCGTCCTGGCCCGGCTGGGGGATTTCCTCGAAAGCAGCCAGGAGCTCAGGGATTATATCCGGTCGGCTCTCGTTTATCCGCTTTTTCTCGTGGCGGTGGGCGGGGTCTCGATCATTATCCTGATGACTTTCGTGATCCCCAAATTTTCGGTCATCTTTGCCGACCTGGGCGCGGCGGTGCCCCTATCGACCCGGCTCCTTCTGGCCATAAGCGAGGGGCTCCGGCAATACTGGTGGGCGATTCTGATTTTGATCGGGCTCGGGGCGGCGGGACTCTGGCGATATATTGACAGCCCGGCCGGCCGACGGGCCGTTGATACCTGGCGGCTCCGGTTGCCGATGATGGGCGAGCTGACCCGGGATATCGAGATGGCCCGGTTTGCCCGGACCCTCGGGACCCTCGTGAAAAGCGGGGTTCCGATCCTCCAGGCCCTCTCGCTCGTTAAAAACATCATCGGCAACCGGGTGATCGCCGGGGCCATGGATCGGGTCCGGGACCGGGTCAAGGAGGGCGAGCGTCTCTCCCGGCCGCTCCAGGAAGCCGGCGTGTTTCCGCCCCTGGCGGTTCAGATGATCACCGTGGGCGAGGAATCGGGTCACCTCGATGCCATGTTGCTCCGGGTGGCGGACAACTACGAAAAAACCGTCCGGGATCGGGTCAAGCGGCTTATCAGCTTTCTGGAGCCCGCCATGATCCTGATCATGGGAACGATCGTGGGGTTTATCGTCATCTCGATGCTCATGGCCATCTTCAGCATGAACGAAATCCCATTTTAAGGAGATCGGGATGAAGCGGATAAAGAATCGAAGCAGGGGCTTTACCCTGATTGAGCTCTTGATTGTCATGGTCATCCTCGGGCTTCTGGCGGCCCTGGTGGCCCCTCGGATGTTCGGCAAGACGGTCTCTTCCCGCCAGAAGGCGGCCAAAGCGCAGATTTCCCTTTTCGAGACCGCAATCGACACCTACCGGCTCGACGTGGGCCGGTTCCCGACGACTCAGCAGGGGCTGGATGCCCTCCGGACCGCCCCGTCCGGGGTCGATAACTGGGACGGTCCCTATCTGCCCAAGCAGGTGCCGGCGGACCCCTGGGGCAACCCCTACGTTTACCGCTACCCCGGCGAGCACGGGGATTATGACATCATCTCCCTCGGAGCCGACGGCGCGCCCGGCGGAGAAGAGGCAAACGCCGATATCGTCAGTTGGAAAACATTAGACGGCTGATCCCCGCCGGAAGCCGGCAGTCGTTCGGATTTACGCTCCTGGAGCTCTTGGTGGTCCTGGTCATTATCGGCCTGATGGCCGGCCTGGTGGCTCCCCGGATGACCGGGACCCTGGCCGGGACGCAGTTGAAAACCGCGGCTAAAAAAGTTGCCGGAGCCCTGCGATACGCCCGGAGCCGGGCCGCATCGGAAAAGGCGGTCTATCGTTCCGTGGTGGATGTGGATGGCGGATGGCTGGCGCTCATCGGGCCGGATGCGGACCCTCAGCCCGGCCTGACGGCAAATGCCTGGTCGGATGAAGGAGTGCCGGTTTACCGGCTGCCGTCGGGGGTCCGGTTTGGCGGGACCGAATCGGGCTGGCGGGGGCCGGACGGGGAGCGGTTCGAGATCCGGTTTTTTCCCACCGGAGGAAGCACCGGGGGCTCGGTGGTCCTGGTGGGTGAGGACCGGCGGGAGCTGGCCGTCCGGGTGGACCTGATCACCGGCCGGGTGGTCCTCGATGGCTGAGCCGAAACGGTGCTCAAATCATCGCGGGATAAGGCCGGGATGGGGAGCGGGTTTCGGTGGCTTCACCCTCATCGAGACCCTGGTGGCCATGATGGTCCTGGCCATCTCCCTGACCGTCATCTTTCAGCTCTTTTCCGGGGGACTCCGGTCCGCCCGGGTCGCCGATGACCACACCCGGGCCGTGTTTTTCGCCCGGGAAAAGATGGAGGAGATCCTGCTTCAGCCGGCGCTCTTGCCGGGGGTTTATACCGGACGCTTTAACGATCGATACCGGTGGCGGGCGGAATTGGCGCTCGTTGAAGGGGTTGCCGAGCCGGATGAGGCCGAAGCGGTCCGGCCCGTCGGGGTCTCGGTGGAGGTCATCTGGAAAACCGACGTCCGGGAGAAGCGGTTTTCAATTCAGACGGTGACGCTTGCCAGGCTCGACAATGCGGCAAACGACACCTAAGGGCGGCGGCGGGTTTACCCTCCTTGAGCTCCTCATCTCCCTGACCATCCTGTCGCTGATGATCGTCCTCGTCCTCGGGGCCTTCCGGATCGGGGTCCGCGCCTGGGAGCGCGGGGAGACGGACGTGGAAGGCCGGCAGCGCTACCGGATCGTCTTCGACCGGGTTAAAGGGCAGCTCGCCTCCATTTCCAGCCGGCCCCTCACCGCCGATGGGGAGCCCTACTACCTCCAAGGCACACCGGATGCCCTGAGCTTTGCTTCGGACCT
>CAYNGG010000024.1:0-7268 GCA_964396575.1 uncultured Desulfobacteraceae bacterium
AAGCGGTTCAGCCTCCAGCCGGGCCTAAACCGGAATCCGGATCGACACGGTGGTTCCCCGTTCCGCTTGGGTCTCCATGGAGATGGTCCACCCCTGGACCTCGGACAGGAGCCGGGCGCTGTAGGTCCCCAGGCCGGTCCCTTTTTTCTTCCCGCTGGTGACGTATTTGTCGAAAAAACGGTCCCGGATGGCGGATGGGACCGCCCCCATGTTCCAGATGGAGACGACGACGGCATCCGACCGCCGAACATCGATTTCCACCGCCTCGCCCCGGGGCGAGGCCTCCACCGCGTTGGTGATCAGGTTCGAAAAGATGGAAAAGGCCAGAAGCTCCTCCCCGTTGACCAGAAGCCGGGCCGGCTCCCGGCTCCCGTTCCCATGGACGGACAGATGCATATCGACCCGTCTCGACCGGACCGCGGTCCGGTTGTCCGCCATGACCTGGCGGATGGCATGGATCAGATCGAAGGTCGCCGGGGTGTACTCGTAGGTGCCGCTTTCGATCTGGAAGATGGTCAGGGACAGGTTGATCATGTCGAGCATCTTCCGGCCGGAGTCCTTGATCATCCGGAGGCTCTCCCGCTGATCCTCGGTGAGGTTGTCGTCCATCAATAACAGCTCCGGCAGCCCGATGATCCCGTTCAAGGGCGACTTGAGATCATGTCGCATGATTCGGTCCACGTCGTCTTTCAGCTCGGCGGCCTCGATCCGGTCGGTCACGTCCCGGAAAAAGCCCATCAGACAGGGCCGGCCGTCGATGGTCACCGGGGCGCCGGTGACGTCGCAATAAAAAACGCTTCCATCCTTCCGCCTGCAGGGCATCTTCTGAACCAGATCGATCTCCCCTCTGACCTGGCGGCCAAACTGCTCCCGAACCCAGGGAAGATCGGCTTCGGGGTGAATGTCGGCGACGGATCGCGTCAGCAGCTCCGCCAGGGTGTATCCCATGAGCCGACAGCCCGCTTCGTTGACATAGCGGAACTGCTTCGTTTCGATGTCGGCGATGAAAATTCCGTCGCGACTGGCGTTGAAAACCGTTTTGTACCGGCGCTCCGACTCTTTAATCGCCTTTTCGGCCCGTTTTTTCTCGGTGATGTCCTCCTTGACGGCCACATAATTTACCGTCCGGCCGGATTCGTCCAGAAGGGGGGAGATGGAAGCGTCTTCCCAGTAGAGGGAGCCGTCCTTTTTCCTGTTGCGGAGCTCGCCGCGCCAGGACTCACGGGAGAGGAGGGTTCCCCACATCTCCTGGTAGAAGGAGGCATCGTGATGGCCGGATTTGAGAATCCTCGGGTTCCGGCCCAGGGCCTCATCGGGTGTGTAGCCGGTGAGCCGGGTGAAAAACGGGTTTACGTATTCGATGGTGCCGTCGGGGTCCGTGATGACAATGGAAGCGTGGGAGTGAACCACCGCGTTCTGGAACTTTTTCAGCTCGGCGGTCCGTTTTGCCACCAGGTTTTCCAGCTCGTCGGCGTGGGTCTGGACCCGCTGGTGGAGCAAGGCATTGGCTATGCCCGTGGCGACCAGGGCGGCCAGGGATTTCAAAAAACCGGTTCGCTTGGAAAAGTCGCGCTCCCGGCATGATCCCAGACTGAGGACGCCGATGATCGCCCCCCGGCTGACCAGGGGCAGACCGGCAAACGCTCGGATGCCGGCGCGCCGGCATGCCGAACGGGTGCATCTTGGGTCTTCGTTGATGTTTGAGGAAAAAAGCGGATCAATGCCGGCCGCGGCTCGGCCGCACAAACACGCTCCGAGTCGGTGAAGGGCTTTGACAAGGTGATCAAAATCGGGAAGGTCGTTTTGGTGGCCCAACAGCTTCAGGTTATCCCCATCCAGCCGGAAGAGGACAACCAAATCAGGTGCAAGGGCTCCCTTGACCTGGCTCAGAGCGGCTTCGACCACGTGATCCAGTGAGATGTTGAGGGCGGCGGCATGGCTCAAGGCGTTTAATGCCTCCAGCTCCCTCATCCGTTGGATAAGCCGTTCCTCGATCACCTTCCGTTCATGGATGTCCACGTGGGTCCCCACCATCCGGATCGGTTTGCCGTCGGCATCGCGCTCCATGACCTTGCCCCGGCCCAGGACCCACTGCCATTCTCCGGCCTTGTTCCTGAAGCGGAACTCGATTTCATAGGGTTTACCCTGCTCGATGTGGTCGAAAACGATCCGTTTGACCTTTTCGCCGTCCTCGGGGTGAACGAGATTTTCCCAGGTGCTGAAATGGGAAGGGAGCTCGTCCGGCGCATAGCCGAGCATGGTGAAATACCGGGGGCTGAAGTAGGTATTTCCGGTGGGGATGTCCCAGTCCCAGATTCCGTCGCTGGCGGCCTCCAGCGCCAGCTCCAGCCGTTCCTCGGACCGCCGCGGATCGGCCTCGGACCGCTTTTCGGCGGTCACGTCGTCATAAACGGCCACCAGCTCGCCGGCGGGCAGTTTGTAAACGTGGTTCTCCACCCAGAGATCGACCCGGTCGTCCCGGTAACGGGACAAGGGAAGCCGCTCGGACCGGCCGGTCCGATGGACCCTCCGGAAGACGTCCAGCAGCCCCAGCTCGGCCGCCGCCGGAAACACCGCCTGAATCGACTTGCCCAGGACCTCCTCCCGACTCAGGTTACTCGATTTCTCAGCGGCCCGGTTGAAATCCTTGAAGATGAAATCCGTCCCGTCCGCCGAAGGCTCATAGACCGCCACGCAGCTTGTGATGCCGTCGAACATGGCCTGATACCGGGCTTCGCTCATCCGCGGGGTGGCCTCGGCCAGGACCCGCCCCGTAATGTCCCGGTTGCTGCCCCGCCGACCCAGAAACCGGCCGTCCGGGTCGAAAATCGGGCGGCAGGTATTGGATATCCAGCGAAGCTCCCCGGAGGCGGTGAAAATCCGGAAGTCAACCGATGGCGACTCGCCACGGGACAGCGGCCCGTCGATGCTCAGGATCAGCCGGTTGCGGTCCTCGGGATGGGCGATCCGCGGGAAGAGCGCCGGGTCGTCCATGAACGCCGTCGGCGGATAGCCGGTGATCCGCTCGCAGGATGGGGACATATACAGGAAGGTCTTGTCCGGGCTGATCCAGTATTCCCAGTCATGGGTGAAGTCGGCGATGGTCCGGTAGTGGGCTTCACGGGCCCGCAGGTCCGTCACCTGGGATTCAAGCTCGGCCACCCGAGCTTCCAGCTCGGCGTTTCGGGTTTTCAGGGTCTCCGGGGCGTCCATCATCTGATCCTCTTTTCGATAACAGCCGCAACGCCTTCGGTATCACTCCGGATCGGTACTATCAATCCGCGAAGGGGGTCGCAAGGGACTTTTCTCACATCATGAGGAGGAGGCTCAAGGCCATCACCGCCATGCCGCCGACCAGGCCGAAAAGACTGTCATGGCCTTTGCCGTAAGCCTGGCTCGTCGGCAGGAGCTCATCCAGACTGATGTAAACCATGATTCCGGCCACGCCGCCAAATAAAAAGCCCATCACCTGATCCGGGATGGCCCCTGAGTCGCCCCCTACGATCAGGCGCAGCAGGAGATAGGCAATCCCGGCCCCGAGCGGCTCGGCCAGGCCGCTGAGCAGCGAGTAGGCAAAGGCCCGTTTCCGGTTGCCGGTCGCGTAGAAGATCGGCACGGAGACGCTGATCCCCTCGGGGATGTTGTGAAGCGCTACGGCCACCGCGATGGCCAGGCCCAAGGTCGGATCCTGGAGCGCCGCCAGAAAGGTCGCCAGGCCCTCGGGAAAATTGTGAATAGCAATGGCCAGGGCCGTGAAGAGCCCCATCCTCATGAGCTTCCGTTGAGAGACGGCATCGACGCTTTCGCCGGGGGGCGGGCGGCAATTGACCGGCTCGCCCCCAGGGTGGCGGCTCGGAATCGGGGCCGACGGGTCATGGAGCGGCGCGGTCTCCGCCTCCGAAGGCGTTTCGTGAGGGTTTTCCGCGGAAGGGATCAGGTTGTCGATGAGGCCGATTAACAAAATGCCGCCAAAAAAGGCGGCGGCGTTCATCCAGTGGCCCCAGTAATCGCCATATTCGGCCGTGAGAGCTTCACCACCCTTGACCAGGATCTCGACAAAGGAAACGTAAAGCATGACCCCGGCCGAAAACCCCGTGGCCACGGAGAGAAAGCGGAAATTGGTTCGTTTCGCGGTAAATGCAATGGCACTGCCGATCCCGGTCGCCATTCCGGCGAACAGGGTAAGGCCCAATGCAAACCAGACGTCCGTCATCCACTGACTCCTTCAAACGAAAAGGTCAGACAACAGGTTTGACCGGCGGCAAACCGGGGATCGATTCGAGGGCCTGCCCGGCCCGGCAATCTAAATTTCCTTCATATCACGCTAAAGACGCTGGATCAAATAGACGAAAACCGGCAGTCGGCTCCGTGCCTGGACTTCATACACCCGGGGGAGCAGCTCCCGCTTTTTGGGGCTGTCTTTCAAGGGTGACAGGTAAACCGTTCCCTTGTCCTGGGGGAGCACCGGCGCGTCGCCGAGCAGCTCGGCGAGGGCCTGGTCATGGTCGGCGGACAGGGTTTGCCCGATCAGGAAATTCGCGGTGACTTCCAGGTTGGCATGGCTGAGATTGATCTCGAGCATCTTCAGGAAGGCTTCCCGGACCTTGAGCGGGTCCACCGGCTTGCCAATAGCCTTCAAGGTCGGGCCGTCCACCGACTCCAACCCGATGTTGATGTAAGTGTAAAACGGGGTGTCGTCGAGCTTTTCGAAGAGATGGGGACCGGCTTCGAGAAAGGCGTCCACGCTGCCGAACATGAACAAAAAGGGTTCCCTTGCCATCGGGCCGCCCAAGCCGAGGGCGTCACCGGCTTCAGTGACGGCGGTCAGGATGGCCGACTCGCCGGCCGCCAGGGCGTCATGGTTTCCCAGAAACAGGGCCGGGTAGTTGCGGAGGTTCCGGCCGTAAAAAGTCTTGAGCCGACGGACCTGCTCCCGGATATCGGAAGGGGCGCGAACCCGGAAGGATTGGTCCGATTTGACGCAGCAGAAGCGGCATCGGTACCGGCATCCGTCGGCGATCCACAGCGGGATGACCTCGTAATCGACGTGCCGGGTGTCCGGCGGCAGAACGGATGCCCGGCCGCCGGTAATCTCGGCCAGCTCTGTGGCCCGGTCGAACAGGACCCCGTCGTGATGGGCGAGAATCCGTTGGATCAGGTCCCGCTCCCGGACCTGAAAGCGGGCCTTTTGGGCGCCGTGGAGATCCGCATACAACTGAGACCAGGCGGCGAACGCGGCCATGATCCGGGGATTGGAAGCGTAATTGATCTCCCAGACGGCGTTGCTGGGGTAGGGGAGACAGGGCAGGTAATACTCCCCCATCCAGGAAATCAAGCCCCGGTCGCTGCTGTCGTCGCCGACCGTGTAATAAACCCAGTCGTTGCCATCGGTTCGTTTGAGCTGATCCGCCGGATGGGGCCAGGTGGGGTCGAGGCCCCGGATAAACTTGATCTCACCGTTTAAATTGAACCGGAATTCGTGGTCGGCCGTGAGAATTTCCGAATAGGTGCCGTACCGGGGCGGAAAGCGATCCTTTCCGACCTGACCGGGGTCCGGCCGTTCGATGACAATGCTAAACGATTTGGAGTGAAAGCCATTCATGAGCTGCCTTGGGGATTGAAGCGTTGGTCAACCCTGGGGTCCGTCGGTTTAAACCTTAAGCCGGACTTTATGGATTTTTCGGCGGCGGTGTCAATCATACGGCTTGAAATCTCGCTCGTCACCATGTCCCATGTCCAGGCTCAACCCGGTGTCATCATCCGTCCGGCCGAATTTGTCCGCCGCGTCGGGCCGCCGGCCCCGAGGATACGGCCGTCCGGGCGATCTTCGCGCCGTTTCGGGGGCTTTTGCATTCACGGTAAAGTAGCCCACCGCCTGGATGAGCGAGTTGGCCTGGGCGTCGAGCTCCTCGCTGGTGGAGGCCAGCTCCTCGGTGGCCGCCGCGTTCTGCTGGATCACGGTCTCCAGTTGGGCCACCGCCTCGTTGATCTGCTGGATGCCGCCGGACTGCTGAGTGCTGGCGGCGCTGATCTCCATGACCAGATCCGAGGTCTTCTGGACGGCCTCCACCACCTCGCTGATCCGGCCGCCGGCATCCTCGGCGATTTTGACGCTCGACCCGGAGAGGTCGAGGATTTGCCGGGAAGCGCTCCGGCTGCGCTCAGAGAGCTTCCGGACCTCGGCGGCGACCACCGCGAACCCCCTGCCGTGCTCCCCGGCCCGGGCCGCCTCGATGGCGGCGTTGAGGGCCAAAAGGTCGGTCTGGCGGGCGATCTCCTCGACAATGTTGATCTTGCTGGAGATGGTCTTCATGGCATCGACGGTCTTTTTCACCGATTGCCCGCCCTCCGCCGCGTCCGCCGCGGCCTTTTTGGCGATGGTCTCGGTCTGCCGGGCGTTGTCCGCGTTCTGAGCCACGGCGGAGCTCAACTGGTCCATGGCCGACGAGACCTGCTGGATGTTCGAGGACTGCTGGGAAGCCCCCTGAGCCAGTTGCTGAGCGCTGTCACTGATTTGGGCGCTGCCCATGGTCACCTGTTCCGCGGCCATCTGGATGGAAGTGGTCATGCCGGAGAGCTTTTTGACCATGGTTTGGAGGGTCTGCATCAGCTCGTCCGCCTCGGAGCGCTTTTCGATGGTGACGGTCAGGTCCCCGCCCTCGATCCGGCCGGCCAGCCGGACGATGCCGGCGGATGCCTGGACCAGGAGGTTCAGGTTCCGCTTGATCTCGTCGAAGTCGCCCTTGTATTCGCGCTCGATGACCGCCGGGATTTCCCCCCGGCTGATTTTGGCGATGTAGTCGGCCGCCACCTGGAGGGGAAGGATCACGGCGTCCAGGGTCCGGTTGAACCCCTCGATGATCCGGCGATACTCGCCCTGATGCTTTTGGTGGTCGGCCCGGGTATCCAGTTGACCGTTGACGGCGGCTTCCACGAGGTTGTTGGCGTCCTCGATCAGCAGCCGGATCGCATTGCCGGCGGTCTCCAGACTCCCGTTGATCTTCCGGATCAACTGGCCGGCCGCTTCGGTGTAATCGCTGGTGGGCCGGAGGGTGGTATCGAAAGCGAGGCTCCCCTCGGCCAGCTTGTTGAGGTTCTCGGCCAGGCGGTCGATCTCCTCCTGGAGATACTCCTGGAGGGTGACGGTGGCGGTGATGTCCTGGATGATCTCTATGTGGCCGATGTTGACCGATTCCCGGTTTTTCAAATGGGCCACGTCCACCTGGAAGTTTTTATCCACGCCGGGCTGCTTGAAGTAGGATGTAGGT